>CAXTTU010000048.1:10362-14000 GCA_964247225.1 uncultured Sphingomonas sp.
GGTGCCGATATTGCCGAACAGATCCTGGAACAGCCCGCGTTTGCGCCCCAGCGTCGGCGTGGTCTTGCGGTCGGGGCTGATCGAGGCGACCTCATCCAGCCCCATCCGGCGCACCGCGGTAACGGTGCCGTTGGGCGCGAAGCTGATCTCCACGGTCAGCTGGTCGGTCGGATGCGGCTTGTTGAACGCATAGCTCTTGGAGTTGCGCGACACATAGTACCAGTTGCGCTCGCCGAACTGGCTGGCGAAGCTGGGCTGGCCGAGCACCTTGGCGACCGACTCGCGCGTGTCCACGCCCGGCTGGACCGAGTTCACCAGGTCCGCATCGACCACATAGCCCTGATGCGAGCGGAGCTGCGCGCAGCCGCCCAGCGTGGCGGCAGTGATGAGCAGGACGGCGGCGAGACGCATGGGTGAACTCCGGGCGCGCGATTGCAACGGGCGCGCGCGGCCTCAATATGCCGGGGCGCAAGGCGGAACAAGCGAAAGGCACGGGATTGAGCTGGCTGGGCGGATTGATCGGACGCCGGACCGACCGCGACCGGGCGGCGACGCTGCCCTTGTACGAGGCGGTGGTGGCGCGGGCGCGCGAGCCGCACTGGTATTTGGCAGGCGCGGTGCCCGACACGGTGGACGGCCGCTTCGACATGGTCGCCGCGGTGCTGGCGCTGGTGCTGCTGCGACTGGAAGCGGAGCCGGAGGGCGCAGAGCCGGGCGCGCGGCTGACCGAATGGTTCGTCGAGGACATGGACGGGCAGCTGCGCGAGTTCGGCATCGGCGACATCGTCGTGGGCAAGCACATCGGCAAGATGATGAGCATGTTGGGCGGGCGGCTCGGCGCGTACCGCGATGGCGTCGCGGGCGGCGATCTGGAGGGCGCGGTGCTGCGCAACGTGTATCGCGGCATCGCGCCCTCGCCCGACGCGCTGGCGCATGTGGCGGGGGCGCTGCGCGACCTCCACGCGCGGTTGCGGGGCGTGTCGATCGCGACATTGCTTGAAGGAGTGCTGCCGTGACGCCCGAGTTCTCCCACGTCCTGCGCGTCGACACGATCGACGACGGGCGCGAGGTGACCCTCGCCGCCGACGCGCGCGAGCGGGCGGCGCTGGCGCGCAGGTTCGGGCTGCTCACGGTGGCGCGGCTGGAGGCGCGGTTCCGGCTAGAGCGCGAGGGCGCGAATGTGCTTGCCGTGGGACGGGTGGAGGCGGCGGTGACGCAGGCCTGTTCGCTCTCCGGCGAGCCGATCGAGGCGCGGGTCGACGAGCCGGTGCGCCTGCGCTTCGTCGAGGATGACGTGGCGGGCGAGGAAGTCGAGCTGTCGGAAGGCGATCTCGACACGCTGCCGATCGAGGCGGGTGCGATCGACCTCGGCGAAGCGGCCGCTGAGACGATGGCGCTCGCGCTTGACCCGTTCCCGCGCGCGGCGGGCGCGGAGGAAGCGCTGCGCGCGGCGGGGGTGGTCAGCGAGGAGGATGCGGAGGTGGGCGCGTTCGCGGGGCTGGCGAAGCTCAGGGACAAGCTGGGCTGATGAGCTCCAAATTGCGCCGTGTTGGTGTAAAGGTGAACTTCCCCCGGGAGCGCGCGAATGACCGCCGACGACAGAGTGCGACAGGAACTCAGGGCATTTGAGGCTATGGCTGCCAGCGCCGCCGCCTGGTCCAGCCTCGATGCGGCGGGGCGGTCCCAGTATAATAAACTGGCCAAACGCTACAGCGCAGAGATTTGGACGAGGTACAAGGCCGGCAACATCTCCGCCGACAACGCAGCACGGCTCGCGCACGAATCACGAAATGAGATCATGACGATAATCCGGGCGCGATCGAGCCCATATGGTCGCGCGCGCGCCGTGGCGCTAAAGCAGCGCGGAAGAACCATTGAAGAGTTGATGAACAGATACGCGCACTCCCGTTTTCAGCGCGGCTTTTACGAGTTGTCACCAGCCGAACAGGGCGGCGTGTATGAGGCAATAATCCACGCCGCCGGACGTCCGAACGCTACCTACAACGCCGAAGCAAGAGCGCTGGGGCGTTTGAGCAAAGGTTTGTGGGTAGTCACGATCGTGGTCATTGTGTGGGACGTACGCGCGTCGGGCAACAAGGTTGAGACAGCCATACGCGATCTGACGGGTGCAGCCGTCGGTATCGCTGGTTCGATCATGGTCGGAGCCGTCGCGGGTGCAGTCTTCGGACCGGTCGGGGCTTTGATAGGCGGAATCATAGGGGGCGTATTAGGGAGCCTGTTATCCGATCGCGTGGTCGACTGGTTCGAGACGCACACGCCACCGCTCAGCGCCAGCAATGCGATGTTGCTGGCTTTTCCATGATCCGGGCGACCGATCGCTTCACGTTAGACACCCGTGACGCCGAGACAACGGCCAAGTCGGTGCTGCTTGCGAATGGCCAGGCACTCGGTCGCGTGCGGGGCAGTCACATCGATGCTCAGTTTGCGGTTGATGGGGATGGCTTCGTGTTGTTTACTTCGTATGACAACATATTCAGCGCAGTCCAAACGATTTACTTTCTTGATCCGAACGGTCGTATTCTTGATCAGGTACGGCTTGGCCATGCCCTAGAGCAGGGCCTTATCTCAGACATACGAGTGGATGGGAGTGATCGGATACGGTTCATCTTCCCGACGAATGAGCCGCACGTCATCCGTATCGAGCGCAAATCCACGCTGTTCGGATTGCGGCAACGCTGGCTCCACCTTGACCAGTCCTGAGCCGCCCCTTGAGGAAGACGTCTGCCCTACCCCTCGATCGGCCCAGCGCCGGGTCGCGGGCAAGGCCTTACCCGTCCGTCGCGTAATCCGCCACGCCTTATCCCATGTTTGAACCAATTCGTCCGATGTTCTTTATGCAACGGACAAACCCGGCCCTTTCTGGTCGGCGACAGGGGACCGAACCATGGCCAGCACACACACCGCGAGCGTCACCACCGAGGGTGTCGCGCAAGACATGCAGGCCAGCCTGCTCAACCATATCTCCTGGGGTGCGGTGTTCGCGGGCGTGGCGCTGGCGATCGTGACGCAGCTGCTGCTCAACATGCTGGGCGTCGGCGTCGGCTTGTCCGCGCTCGATATCGGGCCGGGGGCGGACAATTCGGGCACCGGCTTCTCGATCGGCGCGGGGCTGTGGTGGGTGTTGTCGGGCATCATCGGCGCGTTCCTGGGCGGCATCGCCGCGGGGCGGCTGGCGGGCGCGGCGCACGGCGACACCGCGCGCTGGCACGGGCTGATCACCTGGTGCGTGTCGACGCTGCTGGTCGTGTACCTCCTCACCTCGGCGGTGGGCGGGGTGCTCGGCGGCGCGTTTCATGTGCTCGGCGGCGCGGTGAGCGGCGTGGGCAAGGCGGCGGCGGCGACCGCCAGCGGCGCGGCGAGCGTGACCGACGGCGACGCGGTAATGCAAAAGGCGCGCGCGCTCGTCGACCCGAACGGTGCGCAGACGGTGCAGGACAGCGTGTCCAGCTACATCAAGGCGCGGGTGAACGGCGACGACGCCACCGCGGCGGCGGCCAAGCAACAAGCGGTGGACGGGCTCGCCCAGTCCGCGCACATTACCCCCGCGGAGGCGCAGGCGCGTATCGACCGCGCGGAGGCGAGCGCCCGCCAGACGCTCGACACCGCGAAGGCGAAGG
>CAXTTU010000049.1:0-7173 GCA_964247225.1 uncultured Sphingomonas sp.
CGTCAAACCCACCCCCAACACCTGGAGCCGCGATCTCCTCCGCTACATCCGGGCCACCGGCCCGAACGCGGAATGATCGCGCGAGGAGACCGCCATGACCGACCCGCTCGCCGAACCCGCCATGTCGAACGTCCCGGACAAGCCCGCCTGGACCGACGACGAGCTGCGCACGCTGATCCGCTTCCGCCAGCGTGTCGGCCGCCGCTGGAAGAGCAAGCTGCTCGACCTCTTTTTGTTCGGCAAAGACGATTACGAGCCGGAGGGGTCGGGCCTACGCCGCATCCGCAACCGCCAGGGGCCGAGCCGGGTCCACCGGCTCACGTCCGCAGCCCTTGACGCGGCCGAAACCCGCTTGGCAGCGGAGCCGGAGCGGCCGTCATGAGGCTCTACCGCCTCCGCATCCGTGGTCGCGCCCACTATGCGGGCACCCAGGCCGACGCGCGGGCGCTGAAGCGCGACACCGGCGCGGCCTGGGAGGAGGTCGACGTCCCGACCGGCAAGGCCGAGCTGATCGCGTTCCTCAACGAGAATGCCCCGGGCACGCCGGCGACGCCAGCGTCCCCGCCGGCCCCGGCCGCGCCACCTGTAGAACAGCTCCGCCCTGCGCCTGCGCCGCTTCCGCTCGATGCAGCAAGCGTCCTCGCTCGCATGGACAATCCGGCGCTGGACCTGGACGCCATCATTGAGACTATCGCGCGCATGAAGGGCGGCTACGCCCTGAAGGGGGTCGCGGGCGCCGTGGCGGTCCGCTTCGAGGAGCTGTCGCGCTGAATCCTACTTACGCGGCCCGGTTGATTCCGCCGCGGCCATCTCCGAGGACCATCACATGAGCCGACACGAGTTCGAGGAGGGCGACGTCCGGCTGGCGATCGGCTGGGACGCGCCGCTCGCCACCTTCTTCCTGCAGGTCTGGACCGGCGAAGAAGCGGACGAGGACGAGGGTCCGTCGATCTGGCTGGGCGGCAGCTACGCCGAGGCGCCCTCTCCCGACCCGCTGGTCGCCGTCGCGCGCCGCCACCTTGCGGCGCTCCCCGACGCCATCGTGCGTCAGCTTTTCGTGGACCAGCTCAAGGAGCCGGCCAGGCCACCCCGCCTCATATGACGCAGCCGATGTACCTCGTCGCCTGCGTCTCGCAGAAGCTCGACCGGCGCGCGCGGGCCGCCCAGCTCTATTGTTCCGACTGGTTCCGCAAGGCGCGCACCTTCGTCGAGGAGACCGGCGGCCCCTGGTTCATCCTGTCGGCCGCTCACGGGCTCGTCAGGCCTAATAAGCGCCTCGATCCCCACGACGCCACCCTCCGCGCCCTCACGGCCGCCGAGCGGCGTTTGTGGGGCGAGAAGACGGTTGCTCAGCTCCGCCGCGCGATCGGTCCCAGGCATGACGGACCGATCGTCTTCCTCGCAGGTCGCCTCTACCGCGAACCCCTGCTCGCCTTCGCAGGCGAACGCGCCGTCATCCCGATGGCCAGCATGGGCATCGGCCAGCAAAAGGCCTGGCTCGCTGCCCAGATCGCCGCCGCGCGCGAACACGCGGCGCTCGCCGCACAACTGGACATGTTCCTCCTCTCCTGACGGAGACCCCCAATGTCGCGTTTCGCCGTCCGGCGTCGCTTCGCGGCGCCGCGCCCCTTCGTGCATCATCCCGCCCAGCTCGAGTTGTTCAACCTGGTGGTCGAGCCCACAGCCGTCGACGGGATGCAGATCCCGCCGTGGCGCGGTCTCCCGGCCTGGCACCGTGAGCTTGACCGCCAGACCAACGTGATGCGCGCGAGCCGGCCGCTATACCACCGCTTCGAGGCGACCGCGCGTCAACTCAGCGCCGAGCGAATCAGGACATGCCGGGACGCAGCCGCGATCGCGCGGCTGGTGGATCGGCTCTCGGCCGCGCGCTATCCCAGCGGCTATCTCCACGACCTCGACCGCGTATGGTCCCGCGCCGAGCTCGGCGACCTCCTCGTCGAAGCGACCAATCGCCGCACCCTCCTCGCCATGGGGCGAAACCAGCCCCGGCCTAAAGGTCCGACACTCGATCCGGGCCTACTGCCGGACGACCGGCTCGACCACCTGATCCAGTCGCACCGCGACCTCGCCGTGGTCGAGGCGCTGCGGACGGAACGAGAACATCGCGCCGCTCGCAGACGTCTGCTATCATCGTCGTAAGGGAGAAGCCCACATGGCATATGACGTTTCCGGCGCCGTCGCACGCCTCCTCACCATCGCCCAAAGCGACACCGGCCAGTCCCGTCGCGTGGCGGATTTTCTCTTGGCCTGGTGGAATGGCAATGACCTCGGCCACTTCCCGATCGCGCACCTCTGGAACGTCGATCGCGCGATCTCGGCCGACATGGTGGCGATTCTCGGCTATCTCGCGGAGCAGCCTTGCGCCGTGTACGCCAATGCGTTCGGCTTCGACGAGGAAATGCGCGAGCTGGTCCGTGCCTGGCGGCCGACAACCGTAGAAGCGTGATGGCGTCTCCCGGCGATGCCGGGCCCGCCGCTCTATTCCGCTTCGCTCCACCGAGCCCCTATGGGTCTCGTCCCATTCGAGTAACGATCGACTGACGAGGGCGCTGCCGCGCCCGACATTGGGATGGCGCGGAGGGGCGCCGGGTGAGGCCCGGCGCCGGCTTCCGGCCTAATGCCCCCTGTCAGTGGCGAGGCCTCTTCCGCATCACCCTTCGCCGGCGCCGGCGTGCAGCGGCTTGCCAGGCCGGAACTCACCACGGCAGACCGCGCCAGGCGCTCATTTCCTCTGCCCGCGCGAGAGTGCCGAAGAGCACCGGACCCCTTCGCCCTGATCGACCCACGCGACGTCGCGCCGCCGAAGCAGAACCGTCCAGCATCAACGTCCCCTCCTCCCGGCCGCGGTCCCGGGACAGGCTTTTAATGCCATCGACCAACGGTCGCGTGTGCGCTGGCGTGGAGCCCCGAGCAGTGCAGGCGGAGTGGGTGAAACCACGTCGATCAGCCGGACGGGGAGGATCCGCATCGGGTTCCCCGTCTCTGCCCGCCGAGGTCCATCCCCTCTCTTTCCTGAACGACCTAAGCCGGCCGTCCACCGGCTCCAACCCGCGATCGTTCGGACCGAGTTGCCGCTACGCGGCTGCCCGCACCACTCCTTCCGATCGGGGTTCCCCTGCGCGCCTTTGGCGCTCCGGTGGAGCCGCCGTCCTGGCCGTCTTTGACGGTGTTCAGTCGAGGGGACGAACCCCCGGCGAACAGAAAAGGAACCTCGAAATGCAGAACCTCGTCATCCTCGCCGGCAACGTCGGCGCCACCCCCGAGACCCGCACCACCCAGGGCGGCACCAAGATCACCAGCTTCAGCCTCGCGACCTCGCGCCCGAAGCGCGACAGCGAGGGCAAGGTCCAGAAGGATCGCGAAGGCCGCCGGGTCGAGGACACCGAATGGCACCGGATCACCTGCTTCAACGGCGTCGCCAAGACGGTCGGCGACTATGTCGAGAAGGGCCAGAAGGTCATGGTCCGCGGCCGCATCCACTACACCCGCTGGACCGACCAGGAGAACATCGAGCGCTTCGGCGTCGAGATCATCGCCGACGAGGTGACCTTCCTCTCCTACGGCAAGTCCCGCCAGCAGCAGCAGGGCCCCGCGCAGGACAACGAGGAGGATGACATCCCCTTCTGAGCGGGGCGGATCGGCCCGGGAGCCTCGGCTCCCGGGCCCTTTCGACGCTTGCCATCGCCAAGGAATCCGTCGAGCCAAGCGACGCTGGATCGCGCCTGGTTCACAGCCTCAGAGCTATTCTTAAAGGTCCGAGCCGATCGTTTCCGCAAGCTTCCGAAGAATATCCGCAATGTCCTTATAGTCTTCCTGGTTGAGATCGGGGGCCAACGGTGAAACGGCTTTTCCCCGCGTCGCAGCCCGTTCACAGCTGTTGGCGAGTCTTACCAGCGTTTGGTAGCTGGCGCGCCGCTCCGCTTCCTGTCCGTCTCCGTCCCTCATCCCGGACGTGTTGCGCACCACGTGAGTTCAGGTCAACCGTCACCGGTACAGGGTGGACTGACCCGATGCCCACCAGCATCGATCGGGCGCGATCAGGCGGGCGGCACCGCGACCGGCATTGGCAATCAGCGATGCTGCCGTAATCCTTCGGCCATATCGGCGTAGTATGGACATCAGATGCTGGACGCGCGACCGCCTCCAGTTGCAACCAACGGGCGGCAGGTGCATATTACGGCCGTGGCAACGACGCTCATCAGGGACGACGCGAAGCAGGATGCGAGCACCAAAGCCGGTGCGCGCGGCGTCTATCGCGGCATCCGCCTGGTCAAGCCCGCCGTTCCGCCGCGCACGCCGCTCGCCTCGCTGCGCAAGGCTGTCGATGCAGCCTTCGTCAAGCATGCCGATGCCATCGGCCGGATCAAGTAAGCCATCGCGCGACCGCGCGGTCTTCATCAACTGCCCGTTCGATCCGAAGTACCGGCCGCTCTTCCGGGCGATGTGCTTCACTATCCTCGCGTGCGGATACGTCCCACGCTGCGCGCTCGATTACAGCGACAGCGGAGAGGTCCGTTTTCAGAAGATCGTCGATATCATGAGCGAATGCGGCCTCTCGGTCCATGACCTGTCTCGCGTCGAACTCGACAAGGGCTCAGGGTTGCCGCGCTTCAACATGCCGCTCGAGCTCGGCGCCGATCTCGGGCTTCGCCTCAAGGGTCCGAAGCTGCAGCGCCGGCGCCGAACACTGATCCTCGATGCGGTCGCGCATCGCTACGACAAGACGCTCTCGGACATCTCGGGCCAGGATATCGAAGCGCATGGCAACAAGGTCGACCAAATCGTCGGGCGGGTTCGCGACTGGCTCAATGCCAACCGCGGCAACACCCCGCCCCTCCCGGGCGCCAAGGCGCTCTACGACGACTATAAGGGCTATCTGAAACTCGCGCCCGACATCGCCGAGCAGTTCCGGCTCGACGAGCACAGCGCCCTCGCCCATGTCGACTATCTCTACACCGTGGAGTTGGCGCTGCCGCTCATCGGTGCGGCGCGACCAAACTAGAGCCGTCCAAAAACGCGAAGGGCCGCCCTTTTGCACTCCCCGAGAGGACGTGTGGCGGCCCGTGACCCGATCCAAACAGCACCATGGATCGACTTTTGCAAGGGGCTTCCTGGCGGGCCTCGTAGGAGGAGTTCCATAGCTGTAGCGGCTTGCAATGATGGTCGGTCGGGCGCGCACTCATCGGCTTTTTTCGGCGCACGTTGCATGAGACTGGCAGATCGCTCTGACGCACATTGATTGAGACGCGACCCGCGCTTGCTGCGACGGACGCAAGATACGGCCAGCGGTGCGCACGGTCGGTGCCCGGTGACAAACGGATTGCGGCGGGTCCGAGGCGTCGTGATCACTCCTGTGCAGCAGCGAACACCTCTTTCGCCGCAGAGAACCCGTTAAGCGCGGCAGGGAAGCCGGCATAGACCGCCATTTGCATGATCGTCTCGACGATCTCATCGCGGCTGAGCCCGACGTTGAGGCCAGCCTGGATATGCACTTTGAGCTGCGGAGTAGTGTTACCGAGCGCGGTCAGTGCGGCAATCGTCGCGATCTCGCGGCTGCGTAGATCAAGTCCGGGACGGGCGTAGATATCGCCGAAGGCGAACTCGATCAGGTAACGGCTGAAATCCGGTGCGATGTCACCGAGCGCGTCGATCACCGCCTGCCCACCATCGCCGTCGACAGTCGCCAGCATCCGCAATCCCTGATCGAAGCGATTGCCACCCTCGCTCGGTTGCACCTGCGTCATGGTCGACTTCCTGCTCTTCATCGTCGGCATGGCGAGTGTTTCGAGCCTGTATGCCGAAGCTGTGGTTGGGGTCAGTGCGGGCTCGCGACCGGCCGCACGACGATCTCCGTCGTGTCCACGTCGTCAGGCTGCGAGATCGCGTGCAGCACCGCGTCGGCGATCGCCTCGGGCTTCAATGCGATCGCGCGGAACCCGCGCATCTCTTCGCGCGCGGCAGGGTCGGAGATGCTGTCGGCCAGTTCGGACTCGACCACGCCCGGGCAGACGCATGTCACCCGGATCCGGTCGTTCTCCTGCCGCAGACCGTCGGAGATGGCCCGCACCGCGAACTTCGTCGCGCAATAGACTGCCGCAGTCGGCGTCACATGCAGGCCGCCGATCGACGCCATGTTGATGATGTGGCCCGACTGCTGCCGCGTCATCGCGGGCAGCACGGCCGCGATGCCGTAGAGGACGCCCTTGATGTTGACGTCGACCATGCTGTCCCATTCGTCGACCTTGAGCGAGGCCATCGGCGACAGCGGCATTACGCCTGCATTGTTCACCATCACGTTGATCCGGCCGTGCTCCTGAAGCGCGCCTACCGCGAAGCGCGCGACGTCCTCGCGATCGGTCACGTCCAGCCGGGCAGCACGCGCCGCGCCGCCCGCCGCCACGATCTCGCCCGCAATGGCCTCGATGCGGTCGGTGCGTCGTGCACCCAGCACGACCTTGGCTCCCGCGCCACCCAGCGCGCGCGCGATGGCCTCGCCGATCCCGCTGCTCGCGCCCGTTACCAGCACGACTTTGTCGCTTACATTCCGCATGACTTTATTCCTGAAAGTTGGAGCAATCTCGTCGAGGCTGTTCGGGTTCAGGGAACGCCGACGCTCATCCCGCCGTCCGCCATCACGACCGCACCGACAATGAAGCTCGCTTTGGGTGAGCCGAGGAACGCGATCACCTCGGCGATCTCTTCCGGTCGGGCCGCACGACCGATCGGCGCATGCTTGCCGTGCTCGGCCAGAAATCCGGGACCGTCCTCGTGCACCTCGTTCAATATGTTTGTCACGACGTCGCCGGAGCCGACCGCGTTCACCCGGATGCCATGCCCGATCGCCTCCAGCGCCAGGGTGCGGGTGAGCTGGGCCAGTGCGCCCTTGGAGGCGGCATAGGCGGCGATGGTCGGGAAGGACTGGAAGCAGGCATAGGAGCCGACGTTCACGATCGCGCCGCCGCCCGCCTCGATCATGATGCGCATGGCCTCCCGCGCGAACAGGAAGGCGCCGGTCACGTTGATCGCCAGGATGCCGTTCCAGTCGTCCAGGGTCATGTCGACGACGGGTTTGTTGATGATGATCCCGGCATTGTTCACCAGCAGGTCGAGCCTGCCGAACCGTTCGCGCGCCACACGCACGGATTCCAGGGC
>CAXTTU010000049.1:7183-13944 GCA_964247225.1 uncultured Sphingomonas sp.
CGACACGTCCGCCTGAAGCGGCACAATACCTGGGCGTTCGAGTTCGAGCACGTTGTCGCCCTTGCTGACGGCGATCACCTTCGCGCCGCCCGCATGGAGAAGGCGGGTGGTGGCGAGGCCGATGCCGCTCGCCGCGCCGGTGACCATGGCGACCTTGCCCTGCCACTCAGAGGGGGAAGCGTCCGCTGCTTGCTGGGTCAATGTCATGCTCCGATCCGCGCCGGCGCGTTGTGTTGCGCTCCCTCCAGATAGCGGGATGCGGACGCACCGAAATGCCTAGGACTATGCAATCATAGCCCGATCCTATCGGGGTCGCAGTCTGACGCCGCTTTTCGCCTTGGTTTCGGTCGCCGAAGCTGGGCATATGCGTACGATGCCCGACCCCATCGAACCCATCACTCGCGAGATTGCGCGATTGGTCGCGCAGCTGGCGCCGGACGAGGGCTACACCTTGTCGGCGCTCGACCGGGTGCGCTTCATGCGGTCGAACCGACCGTTGGGGACGACGGCGGTGCTCTACGATCCGAGCATCGTTGTCGTTTGCCAGGGGCGCAAGCGCGGCTTCTTCGGCGATCGGACCTATCTATACGACGCCAGCAACTACCTGGTCCTGTCCGTGCCGCTGCCGTTCTTTACCGAGACGGAGGCAAGCCCGGATGAACCGCTGCTCGCCGTGTCGCTCAGTCTCGACATGGCCGTCATCGCCGATCTCGTGCTGACGCTTGAGCGCGAAGGCGCGCCAATGCAGGCCGCCCCGGAAGGGATGGTCTCGACCCCGCTGGACGGAGGCATGGCCGACGCCATGCTCCGGCTGATGCGGACGCTCTCCGACCCGCTCGAGCGGCGCGTGTTGGGACCTTCGGTGCTGCGCGAGATCTACTTCCGCGCGCTGCTGGGGCCGCAAGGGGAAGCGATCCGCACGGCGTTGACCAGTCCGAACGGGTTCGGCCGGATCGCGGCCGCGCTGCATCGGATCGGACGCGATTACGCGCAGAGCCTCGCCGTCGCGGACCTCGCCCGCGAAGCGTCGCTCAGCGTTCCCGCCTTTCACGCCCGCTTCAAGGCCGTGACCCGCACCTCGCCCCTCCGGTATATCCAGACGATCCGCCTCCATCAGGCCCGCCTGCTGATGATCCGCGATGACGCAACGGCTGCGGCGGCGGCAGCCGAGGTCGGCTATGCAAGCGCATCGCAGTTCGGGCGGGAGTTCAAGCGGTTCTTCGGCCGGAGTCCGGTTGAGGAAGCGCGCTGCATGAAGCCGTCTTTCACGCTGACACCGGCGCGCGGACTGACCCGGTTCGATCTCGTTCATTGAGTACCCGCCAGAAAAACGAGCGGTTTTCTGACGATCGTAATCGGGCCTTCTCGCAGGGGCGCGAGCGCCAAAAAACCCGATCCGACAATCAGCGCTCGCTTGGTCGGCGCTAACCGGCTTTCCTCGTTGTTTCGTTTATCGAGCGCGGGCACCCGTCGTATCATGCGTCCGTCGCAACGATTGTGGATTGCGTCTCACCTAGCGCGCGCTGGCGGGTCCGATCTGTTTCATGCAATGTGAGCCGGAAATGCCGATGATTGCGCGTCCGGTCGATCATCATTGCGGGTCGCTACACATAGCATGGTCCCGGGCGGTGCCGCAAACGAACCAGCTGACGGGCTGCCGCGTCGACGGTTCCTCCCGAAGCACGTACGCGAGATGGTGTCTCCCGGCGTTGCCGGGACCGTCGCTCTACTCCGCTGCGCTCCGCCGAGCCCCCTTTCCGGGTCTCGGCCATTCGGTGACGATCGACTGACGGGCGCGCGCGGCGCCGGAAACATCTTTCCGAAAAGCCGCAACTTCTTTCCACCGGGGCCCCGGCCTGGCGGGCGTCGCCGCCCAGGGCACTCTCCCGAACGATTGGGGCGCAGAGCCGGGAGCAATCAGGGAAGGCGGCCACCTCCCAGCAGGCAGGCATCACTGGCGGTCCAGCGCCGAGCACGACGCTCCCGCCGACGACCTTCACCCCGCTCTTTGAGGCGCAATCCTTGGTCCGGCTCGGGGCCTTCTACGATCAACCCTCAAGGGGTCCGGGCGCTTCGCTACGGCTTTCTTGCTGGTCAGCAAGAAAGTGACCGCGGCCCCTCCCCGTCCTGTCGGGCGCCTGTCGAGCGGGGATGAACCCCGTCGGCTTCACAGGAGCCTCGGACATGTTCAACGACATCTGGACCGCCCGCAAGAACGCCCTCAGCCTCGCCAGGAACCTCATGGTCGCCACCATGGTGATCGCCGTCGGCACCCAGTACGCGGTCATTACCGCCGAAGACCACGACAGCTCGCTCACGATCGTCAACGAGTACGACCCCTTCGCGTGACCCCCAGGGGGCCGCAAGGCCCCCTCCCCTCCTGGTCACCCTTGGGGCGCCGGTGCGGGCATCGAACCCGCCGTGGCGCCGCCTTACCAGGCGTCGACCTCGATCAGGTCGCCGCGTGGCGTCTCGACCTGGTGGTGCATCGCGCCGTTGTAGGGTCTGACCAGCGCCGATGCCTCGTCCGGGCTGCCCTCGAGCCAGGCGAGAAGATCGCACGGGCGCAGGATGACGGGCATCGCCTTGGGATGCCAGGGCCGCACGATCGCATTGGGCTCGGTCGTCCCGAACGCGAACGCCTCGCCGCGCTCCGTCGGTCGCCACAATCCGGCGAAGAACCCGATCGGTTGGTCCGGCAGCGAGAACCACACCTGCCTGGGCAGGTTGTCGTCGCCCTTGCCGCCCTCAGGGTGCGGCTCCGCGAAATGCGTGAAGGGCACGATGCAGCGTCGGTCCGGCGTGTTGAGCGACGGCTTCCACATGCTCGACGACAGGTTGCGCGCATTCGTCACGTACTTGTCGAGCTTGATCTCGGGGTCGCGCTTGCTCGGCACCTTGGTCGGGAAGCCCCACTCCATCAGCACCATCTCGAGCGGCCGGTTGCCATTCGCCGCCCGCCGGATCACCGGGCCGTGCCGCGCCGTCTTCTTCCCCGTCGGGAAGATCTCGCGCGCCGGTGGAAACACCTCGTCGGGCGCATAGGGCGGATCAAACCCGCAGGACCGCATGACGGCGGCCTGCTTGGCGGAGATGCGGTAGCGATTGCACATCAGCCCAGCGCCGTCCGCGCCGAGGGCAGAGATCCCAGGCTCGCGATCAAGGCCGGGTCGCGCAGCAAGGTCGTCCAGTCGCGCCCGTATGTCCTGGAGGCGAGATAGATCGTCGAGCCGACGCACCCGACCATCCGGCAGCGCTCCAGTCGATCGATGAGCGAATGCCCGACCCCATGCCGAGCCACCAGCTCGTCGAGCTCGACGCGCAGCAGCGTTCCGCACTTGACGCAACGGCTTCGAACGAGCGCGTTCATCCGCAGCATCGCCCCGGCGCTATCCATCCAGCGCGGCCACAGGGCGATGATGTAGGCTCCGGTCTCCATGCGGCGCACGATAACCCCGCGCGACGGCGGGCGTCCAGCATCCGGGATCGTGCCCTGTCCCCTCCCCTGCCCCGCCGAAGCTCGGTGACTTCCGGGCTCCAACGTCCTCGCCGCGGCGCGCGCCCTTGCAAGCCCGCAGGCGGGCTTCTCCACTGCGTTGCGACCCTGCGGGTGCATGGGCGCGCTATGCCCCGGCGGTCCTGTCGCCTGTCGAAAGGCCCCGATCGGCGGGGTCAAAGGCAAGGAGACCATCATGGCCGAGAATGCACCCCAGCCCGCACGCCCTGCAATCGACCATCTCGAGATCGCCCGGCTGAACGACTGGCTGCGCGACAACATCACCAGCCCAGGGACCAACCGCGTCGTCATGACCGTAGGGATTGCCGAGCTGGTAGGCGACGTCGCGCTGTTCCGGGGGTTCCGCAAGCGGGCCGAGCTGCTGCGGGCGGTCCGCGACTACGACACGTTCGATCGCGGCATCGATCCTCATGGTCATCGCGACATGGGATCGTTCGAGTTCGAAGGCACCGCTTGCCTGTGGAAGATCGACTATTACGACCGCGAGCTCAGCGCCGGCTCCGACAATCCGGCGGACCCGTTCGAGACTGTGCGCGTCCTCACCATCCTGCGCGCGGACGAGTGGTAGAACGGCCAGCCCCGGCGGTCAGCCGCCGGGGCTTCCATCCGCGCTCGCATAGGGACGCTCGCCGGGAGCAGCTCGATCGCCTTCTCGATCACGTCGTGATCCCCAGCCTCGCCGCTTGTCGCCACGCGCCAGTAGCAACGCGGATCGAACACGATCGGCAGGACCTCGACCTCGCCGATCAGCTTTTTCCACCGGCTCGCATGCCTCTCCGTCGCTCCCGCGACCAACGTCACTAGGGTTGCGCGGAACTCGGTCGGAGTTGGCGTGCTCATCGGCCCACCCCTACCCTGCCGTGATTTACAAATTTCTGTTGTCCAGATCGGTCCAGCATGACGGCCGGCCAGGCTCGGCGTCAAGGATGCGCGGTGCCCCCAATTTGCCCGCCAGTCCGCTTCGCTACCCGGCGAGCAAATCGGCACCCCCGCGCCCCGCGTTGCGGCCGCTGCGCGGTCCTGTGACTCCAACCCCGCCCGACCGTCCATCCGCCTTCGTCTTCAACCGAACAGACGGAGGTTCCCAATGCTCAATCCGCCCGCACGTACCCAGGCGTGGCTCGCCGATCTCGCAGCGATCATCGCTGAGCTTGACGCGAACGCCCTCCCCTACCCGCGGCCGACCCGCAAGCGGGCTCGCAACCTCAAGCCACTCTGGGAGGAGTAAGGATGTTTAGCTCGCGATATCCAGATCGGGCTCAATATCGACGGCGGCGTGTACGGTTGCGACGCCTTCGAAGGACCCAGCATCGCCGCTGATCCCCCCAGCGAGAGCTGTAACGCATGGAACCGCTATAACCGCCCGCTCCGTTGTAACTGTGGTGAGCTGACGCCTTTCGCCTGGTTGCCTACGACGCCTTGCCCCGGTCGGCATCGGGCCGACGCGCGAACCAGTTCGGAAGGACGCGGCCCGGCCAACTCATATCCATCCCACGCGCTCGGGCTACGCTTGGCGAGGTTCCCGCGGTTACAAGTGAGACATGTGCCACAGTGGAGACAGCAAGGATGTCCGAGTGCCAGCACCGACGGAAACGAGCTGGCCTGTGGTCGGGCTCAACCATTCTACACTGGAGGCCTAACGCGAACCGCTGTGACCGCGCGGAGCGCCATACCCGCCCTAACAGGACGCTCCGCTGCGGTGGCGCGGTTACAAGCATGGGTCGTATTCCGAACGCCACGGCGGACTAGCTCTGGGGAGCCGCTATGCTGCCGGTTCAATTTGGCCGGCTGACGAGCCGGGCTAATGGCCGACAGCTACGCGGGCGTCGGGCCTCTGGACCGCGCTGAGGGGGATGGGACCGCGGTCATTATCCTCGCGTCTAAATCTGGGGCGCGAACGTCCGGCCGGGGGAGTGGCAAGGCGTGGACCAGTTCGGTAGGTCCGCCGACCCAAGCTTCCAAGCGGAGCGTTATAACCGCTGTGACAACCGTCACCGCTGCGTTATAGATGACCGCTGTAACTTGCCGAACCAAGCGGAGCGCAGTAACCCCGCGGTTCGTCATAACCTCGCGCGCCATCGGAGATGCGAATGCCCGTTATCACGCTGCTGTCTCCGAAGGGGGGCGTAGGCAAGACCACCACGGCGCTGTTGCTCGCGACCGAACTCGCTGCTCAGGACGCGAAAGTCATACTGATCGACGCCGACCCGAACTTCCCGCTCTCGAAATGGGCGGCGCTGGCGGGCAAACCGGACAACATCGAAGTTGTGGAGGAGATCGACGAGGAGACGATCATCGACACGATCACGGAAGCGCGCAAGCGGGCCAAATTCGTGATTGTGGATCTGGAGGGCAGGGCGTCCGGCCGCGTCACCAACGCCCTGCTCGTCTCCAACCTCGCGCTGATACCGATGCAAGGCTCGGCTCTCGATTCCAACGAGGCCGCCCGCGCCTTCAAGAACGTGCGTCAGGTCTCCAGGCATCGCGACAAGCCGCTGAAGTTCGCCGCCGTGCTCGCAAAGACGCAGGCGTCGGACCGCCTGTGGCCGCGCGACCTGAAGCAGATCATCGCCGGCCTCCAAGACGCCGGCATTCCCGTGATCAACACCGCGCTGGCGGACCGCGGTGCCTTTCGTGCGCTTTTCAGCCTCGGGGGCACGCTGGCGACGTTGAAGAACACCGATGTCGGGTCGTTGGCTACGGCGCGCGCGAACGCAGCCGCCTTCACCCTCGACGTCCTCAACCTCCTCAACGAAAGGGCTGCGGCATGACGTCCAGCAAAGGGCGCCCCGGGCTCGCGAACTTCTCCCTGGACGATGAGGACGAGATTCCGGTGCCGACGGCACAGCAGCGCGCTGCGGCGAGGGAAGGGGGGGAGCGGCTGGGCTTCAGGTCGGAGCCGACCGAGGCCCCAGCGAAGCGAGCCCCGGCCCTCCCTAGGCCAGCGGTTTACACCGCCAACTTCCATATCCGGACGACGCCGGAAGATCGCGATCGTTACGACGAATTCGCCTACCGGCATCGCATGAAGAAAGGCGAGGCCATGCGCTTGCTGCTCGACCTTGCCGAGGAGGCGGAGGCAGCGCGCACCAGGAAGAAATAGCGGTCGGCCCATATCCCGACCCGCAGATGCCGAGACAGGGCAGGGGAGGGGCAGACACCCGTCGCAACGGTCGTTGCGGAGGCCCGTAGTTGGAACCGGGCGGTTACAACGGAGGCGTGTAACCGTCGCCTTCTCCCTTGC
>CAXTTU010000050.1:0-4913 GCA_964247225.1 uncultured Sphingomonas sp.
CCCCTCCTCCCCCTTGAAGACGTTC
The DNA here is from genome assembly GCA_964247225.1 of uncultured Sphingomonas sp. Lineage (GTDB taxonomy): Bacteria > Pseudomonadota > Alphaproteobacteria > Sphingomonadales > Sphingomonadaceae > Sphingomonas. Next base: position 26 of record CAXTTU010000050.1, read on the forward strand.
GCCAGGCAGAGGATTACGGGCACGATCTCGGGCCGCAGATCGGCGCTGCTGGAAGCGAACAAGCCCGCGTCGGGGAGGCGGATGCGCAGCCCCTGCAGGGTCTCGGTGACCGCCTCGGGCCGGTTCCGGGCCGGCTCGGGCAGGCACGCCCTCAGCCGCGGCTCGAGGGTGACTGCCGGCGGCGGGGGAGGCAGTGGAGCGGGGGCCGGGTCCGGGCGCTCGATGCGGACCGGCCCCGCGGGGGGCAGGGCGGCGGCGGCGAGGTCCAGCCGGCCGCCGATGTCCCCCAGTCGCACCGCGAACGCGGCGTAGGCGAGAAGCAGCGAGCCGAGCGTTGCGCTCGCGTAGACCCAGAGCGGGACGCGGCGGACGATCGGGACATGGGCCGCGGGCGCGCCGTGCCAGTGCCCGGAGAGCGCGCCGTCGTCTTCTCCTTCCAGCTGCCGGAGCAGCGAAAAGAGGTCCGCCCGGACCTTCTGGAGCACCAGCTGCCCGTTCGCCACGAGACGGCATTTACCTTCGAAGCCGAGCGCAAGGCAGGCAGCCATGAGCTCGAGCAGCCATCGATTGGGTTTGGGCTGTCTCTTCGCCTCGTCGAGGTAGTCGAAAAAGTGTTCCCCGGCGGCTGCGTCGCGGTACAGGGTAACGGCCAAGCTGTTCGCGGCCCACGGCCGCCCCCAGGGAGTGTTGATCACGGCGTCGTCGATGAGCGCGCAGAGCGCGTATTGGCCAAGCGCCACGAGCCGTCGCTCGACCCCTTTCGCCGAGGCGCAGTCGCCGAAGACCCGCAGCCCGTCCTCAATCCGAGCCCGAAGCTGCTCGGACGACGCGGGCGGCGTGCTCGTGCGCAGGAGCGGCGCCATCGAGAGCAAGCCGAAGGCGCATTCCACCAACGGACCGCGCCCAGGCGTACCGGCGACGGACACAGCAGCCGCCCTGTCGCGCGGGGGTGCCGGTCCGGGCGCCGCCGGCGAGCCGCGGGGGTGACGACGGCCGCCCGGTGTTATGATGCGCGTGGGGCGCTCGTCGTCCTTCGGACCGAACGGGTCGTCGTCGGAGGCCATGCTTGGTGTCTGCTCCTCCCCTCGCCCTCGTTCAGCCGCGAACCGCCCAGCACTCCATGTCCAGCCCGTCCCGGAGGCTGCCCGCGACGTGAATCGTCAAAGCCCTCGACCCCGGCAGCTTCCGCCAGAGATCGCTCTTCTGGTCGAAATCGAAGTAGACCATCTGCCGGCGAACCGGGATCTCGTCCGGCACGTGCGGCACGTGCCGCAACTCGATCCCCGACACGGCCGCGTCGACCAGGCGCTGGAGTTCCTCGTGCGGGCCGATCGTGGTCTGACCGGGGAAGTTCCCGCGAATGGTGTCCGGCGGTGCGTTCGCCCGTACGGCGAGGTAGAAAGACGCCTCGGTGAACAGCGAGACGTCCTGGACCAAGGCCGCACGGACACCGTCCGGAAACACCTTCAGCGGGATCTGGACCGCCTTCCGCTCGGGGCGGAGCAGTTTGTCCAGGACGAGCCGGACCGCGGCGACGAGCGGCGGGAAGGCGAGCCACGGCTCGGCGTGCCGGTAGGGGGGCTTCACCGCGGGCGCCACCCGGTCGCCTTCCGTGAAGCTCGAGGCCTCGCCGAGGAACTCGAGCACCCATCGGTAGAGATCCTCCGGGTGCGCCGCGCGCTGCGCCGCGAGGTGCCGGGCGCCAGCGAGGTAACGGTTGCAGAGCTGGAGCACCATGAGATCGGTCGGGTCGCCTACGCCTTGCGCCCGCTTCTCGGTGACGTAAGGCGCCCTCCTCCGGGCGACCCTCTCGAGATCGCCGGCCAGATCGCCGACGACCTTGAAAAGGTAGCCCGAGGCTCCAAAGCCGAGGCAAGGAATCGGGAACTCTTTGTCGAGGTCCAGCGTGCCGTCCGGCAACACGGCGGAGACGCGGGCGACCGGCAGGTGCACGTAGGCATCGAGCCGGGCCGAGCCGGACAGCAAGCGGAAGCGTGGCTCCGCGACGTGCAGGGCCACCGAGCCGTCCGCGGGGGTGATGTTGTCGCGGACCTCGATCTCGCGTGCGGCGTAGCGGGCGCCGCCGGCCGGTTCCGCTTCCGGCGGGTCGATCTCGGCGGATCCCGCCGGCGTCGCGGCCAGCGCCAGATGGACGACAGCCTGCGCCGCCGCGCCGCCGACCTCGATCGGTTCGGGGGCGGGGCAACCGTCGGGGATGGCGAACGCCGTGCCGTCCGGCATCACGCCGCTTGCTCGGCGGATCGCGACCTTGCCTTGGGCGAGGAGACCCCGGTCGAGTTCGAGCCCGTCGAACCCCCACCCGTGGTGCCGCAAGCCGTGCGCGGCCGCGCGGACGAGGCCCTCAACCCAGCGGTCCTGCTGCTGGAAGTGCTGCGGGTGGAGGAACATCCCCTCCGACCAGACGACGCGACCGGGATGGGTCATGCGCGCGCCCCTGCCAGCGTGACCTCGGATGGGCCGAACCGCGCGGCGTAGGCGTTCGCGGCACCCGACTCGACCGACGCCCAAGCCCGCCACCGCGCCCGATCGACGGCGAAGTAGGCCCCGACGACGCCCACGAACTTGACCCCCGGCTTGGCCTCCGGTTCCAGCGACGCCGTCTGCCCAGGACCGACGACCACGTCCTCGACGGCCAGGAACTCCGGGCCCAACGCCTTGACCGGGTCGGCGTCGAGGGCGAAGAAATCCGCCTGCGAGAGCCGCGTGGCGCCGGCGAGCTGCAGGACACGCACCCGCAGGGGCTTCGGCGCGCCGGCGCGATCCGGGTTGACGCCGGTGTCCGCCGAGAGCCGGAGTGCGAGGGTCGTGGGCGTTAGTCGGCCGCCGCCGCACCCCGCCGCGAGCGCGCTTCCCCCCCAACCGGCGAGCGCGGGGAGGAGCCTCCGGCGCTTCACGGCGTCGCCCCCGCGGGTGGGCCGCCGTGCGCCGAGACCTCGCCCGCCTTGCGCGCGAAGGCCTGCCGGAACGCCTCGCCCGCGTGTCCTAGGAAGTGCGTGCGGGCGGACCTCGCGATCTCGTCGTAGCGCTCCTGGTACAGCTCCCACAGCCGCGCGCGCCTGCCGCCCTGGAGCAGCACCGCAAGCGCGCCGGCGTCGGGGAGCTTGCGTTCCAGCACCGCGGGTTCGAACGCTTCGAGCAGTTCGTCCGCGGCCGACTGGAGGCCCTCGAGCATGGCGAGTTCGTGCGCCTTGAGGTCGCGGAAACTGGCCCGCACCGTCGCGAGAGGCGGCAGGAAGCCCTCCTCACCCCGGCCGAGGAGGGCCGTGGTGGCCTGGCGGCGATTGACCGAGAGCTTGAGCGGGTTGTTGGCGGCGGCGGCAATCTGAGTCCGGTCGAGACGCGCGTGCTCTTTCACGGCCGCTCGCACCGCGAGCAGCTCGCGCAAGCCGTCGGCGAGAGAGGCCAATACCTGGCCGGCGTCGCGGAGGAACGCCTCTGGACTCCGGCCCTCGACGATCGTGGCCGGCAAGCCGGCTCCTTCAAGGAAGGCCGCGAGCGGGTCGGCCGCCGCGACGTCGGCCGCCGCGGGCGGCTTGGGTGGCGCCGCATCGGTTGCGGCACCGGCTCCGGACGCCAGCTCCCGGCCGGCCAAGGTGTCCGGTCGTGCGACCGACCCCTCAGTCGCGGCAGCTCCGACCGGTGTGGAAAGCGGGCTGGACAGCTTGTTCAAGTCTGCTATGCCGAACCAATCCTTGTGGGTGCCGGCGGCGGCCTGCTCGCCGGGCTCCTCCGAATCGATCGGCGCGGAGTGATCAGAACCGACCGCTTCGGCCTGGGCGTCCTTCTCGGCTGGAGCTACGGGATGCCTGGGCGGATCAGCCGCGAGTTCAGGTCGGTCGTTCGTGGGCGCGGGGGACGACCGGAGCGGCGAGATGGTCTCGGGCTGCGGTCCGCGTGCGACCGGCGGCTGCGCTTCACGGGAGATGGCGGAAAGTGGGCTCTCGTCGAACTCGCCCCGCACGGGTGGCAGCTGCACCGGTGTGATGGGCCGAGTGGAACCAACCCGCTCTCCGGGTGGGCTTCCGAGCCGTGCGGACGGATCGGCGGGCCACGCGGCCGAGCTGGCTTGCTTGATGGGCGATTCGATGTCGTCGAGTGGCAGCACCGGCGAACCCTGGGCGGGTTTCTCTGCGCCGAGCAGCTCGCCCAGCACGGCTTCGGATCTGCGTCGGGCAAGATCCAACGGGCTTCTGCCCCACGCCCGACGGTGAGTGACATGCCGTCCTCCAACCTCCGGCTGTCGCCGGTGCCGTCGACAGTGAGGACGAGGATACGGGTCATCGTGCGTCAGCTCCCTTCGGCGCCGCGCGGCGCGGGTGCGTCGAACGCGTAGCTCAGCCGCCCATCGGCGACGCCGACGTGGACGCGCGCGATCGCCCGGTGTGCGCGCATGCGCTCCAAGATCTCGCGGCTGATCGCGGGCAGCACCGTCCCGGTGAGCACCGCGTCGATCATGCGGCCGCCGCTCTCCACCTCGGTGCATCGGGTGCGGATCAGATCGACGACGGCGGGGTCGTGGCTGAACCGGACGCCTTGGCTCTCGGTCACCCGCGCCGCGACGCGCGCGAGCTGGAGCCGGATGACGCTGTCGAGTGTGTCGTCGCTCAACGGGTAGTAGGGCACGACGGTGAGGCGGCCGAGCAAGGCAGCCGGGAAGCTCTCGAGCAAAGGCTTGCGCAAGGCCCTCGCCAGCGCTTCCGGTTCGGCCGGCGCCTCGGGGTCGGCCGCGAGCCGCGCGACGAGGTCGGACCCGACGTTCGACGTGAGGACGAGGAGCGTGTTCCTGAAGTCGATCTTCCGCCCTTCGCCGTCCTCCATGAACCCCTTGTCGAAGACCTGGTAGAAGAGCTCGTGGACGTCGGGATGC
>CAXTTU010000050.1:4923-5610 GCA_964247225.1 uncultured Sphingomonas sp.
CGACCTCGTCGAGGAGCACGACGCTGTGCGGCTTGCGGCGCACGGCCTCAGTCAACCGGCCGCCCTCCCCGTAGCCGACGTAGCCAGGAGGCGCGCCCTTCAGGGTCGAGACAGTGTGCGCCTCTTGGAACTCGGACATGTTGATGGTGATGACGTGATCCTCGGCGCCGAGGAGCTGCTCGGCCAGGGCGAGCGCAGTTTCCGTCTTGCCGACGCCCGATGGGCCGACCAGCAGGAACACACCCTTGGGGCGGCCCGGATTGTCGAGGCCGGCGCGGGCGGTCTCGATGCGCCTGGCGATCTGTTCGAGCGCGTGATCCTGGCCGAGGATGCGGTCTTTGAGCGCGTCCTTGAGGCGCAGCACGCCCTCCACCTCGTCGGTCAACATCCTGCCCACGGGGATGCCGGTCCAGCTCTCGACGATGGATGCCACTGCTTGGGCGTCCACGGCCGGCAGCACGAGCGGTGCCTCGCCCTGCAACGCCGCCAGATCCTCCTGCGCAGCCCCGAGCTCTTCGAGGCTTCCTTCCGGCGCATCGCCCCGCAAGCCGGCCCGCAGTTTCAGCACGCGCTCGACCAGACGCCTCTCAGTGTCCAGGCGTGCTTCGAGCCGGGCGAGTTCCTCGCGGGCGGCGGCGAGTTCGGCCGCGAGCGCCGCTTCGCGCTCAGCTTGGACACGGCCGATGC
>CAXTTU010000050.1:5620-6270 GCA_964247225.1 uncultured Sphingomonas sp.
CCGATGCGGCCCTCGCGCGCCAGGATGGCGAGCTCGGCCTCGAGGTCGGCGATGCGGCGGTTGTTGTCCTCGACGCCGGGCGGCGTGGCCGTCTGGCTCATGGCGACGCGCGCGCAGGCCGTGTCGAGCACCGAGACCGCCTTATCGGGCAGCTGACGCCCCTGGATGTAGCGCGCCGAGAGCTTCACCGCGGCCGCGAGCGCTTCGTCGAGGAGTTGTACGCCGTGGTGCTCCTCCAAGGTGCCGACCATGCCTCGCAGCATCCGGACGGCCGCCTCCTCGTCCGGCTCGCCCACCTGCACGGCCTGGAAACGGCGCGTGAGAGCGGCGTCCCTCTCGATGTGCTTCTTGTATTCCGACCAGGTCGTGGCCGCGATCGTGCGCAGCGTCCCGCGGGCCAATGCGGGTTTCAGCAGGTTGGCCGCGTCGCCCGTCCCCGCGACTCCGCCAGCGCCGATGAGCGTGTGCGCCTCGTCAATGAACAGGACGGTCCGCTGCCCGGAGCCTTGCACTCCCTCGATCACGGCCTTGAGCCGGCTCTCGAACTCGCCCCTGACCGACGCCCCGGCTTGCAGGGCCGCGAGGTCGAGGGAGAGGAGGCGCACCCCCCGCAACGCGGGCGGCACGTCACCAGCCCCGACGCGAAGGGC
>CAXTTU010000050.1:6280-13914 GCA_964247225.1 uncultured Sphingomonas sp.
TGCGGAGCGCGAAGCCCTCGACCACCGCGGTCTTCCCGACGCCGGCCTCGCCGACGATGATCGGGTTGTTCTGTCGGCGCCGCATCAGGATGTCGATGACTTCGCGGATCTCGCGGTGGCGGCCCTGGACGGGGTCGATCTTCCCGGCCCGCGCCTGCTCGGTAAGATCGGTCGTGAACCTCTCCAGTGCGGTCCCGCCCTCGCCCAGGATCTGGGGCGCGGTGCTGTCACCGGCCGCGACCCCGGCCGATGGCCCGCCCGCGAGGGCATCCACCTCCTCGCTCGATCCCCGCGTCAGCTCCTGGAAGCGCTGGGCGAGCGAGGCGGGATCGAGAATCCGGAGCGTGCCCGAGACGTCGTTCAGGAGGCGACGTAGCCCGGGCTCCTCGATCATGCCGTGAAGGAGATGGCCGGTACGGATGCGGTTGGCTCCAAACATCAGGCTTGCGGTGATCCAGCCGCGCTCGATCGTCAGCTCCAAGTCGCGGCTGAAATCGAGCCGCGACGAGCGCGCGCGGCGGAGGCTCTCGAGGGCGCGCCCGGCGTCCCTGAGTAAGCCGCCGCGCTCGACCCCGAGCCGGTCGAGGATTACCGGAACGTCGCTCCCGTCGGTGCGCAGCCAGATGGCGAGCCAGTGGACGGGTTCGATATACCCATCGCCGCGCGACCGGGCGAACTCGAACGCGCCCTGTAGAGTCTCCATCGCGACCCCGCCTAGCTTCTCGAACACGACCTCGCGGGTGATCATCGACATCACCGCCGCCCCGCCTTCTTCTGGTCGGCTCCGCTGCCGCGCAGCACGACGTCATCCGCATCGCGGTCGCGACGGCGCGCCGCAATCCAGCTCGTCCATCCCAGGCGCGTGCCGCGGCCCAGGGCGGTCCCGGGGACCTCGTCCCGGCGCAACACGAGTTGCACATCCCAGTCGAACTCGAGGCCGACCGCGTGATGAACCATCGCTTCGAGCCTGGCCTGCGCCGGGCCGCCGGGAAGAAACTGCGTAAAATCTCCGAGCCCGAGCGACCCCAGAACGAGGCGGAAGCGGTGGTGCCGCAGGTAGACGCGGCCGCCTTCCACGGCGTCGACGCCGAGACGGTGAGCGTTGCCCATTCGGCCGATGCGCGTGCGGGCGGCAAGCGGAACATCGACCCAAGCGCCTGCGAATTCTTCTAGACGTGCGGGCACGCCGAAGAAGAGGCCGACCAGCCGCGAGATCACCTCCGTCGGTCGGGTCTGCATGGCGATCAGCCCTGCCGTGAACAGGGCGAATCGGTCGGGCAAGGCCGAACGATCGAAGTGGGCGGGTCCGGCAAGGCCCGCGACCGCTCCCAGCCGGTGTCGGAACCGGTTAGCGTCCGGCCGGTCCTGCTCGATCGCTGGCCGCGCCTTGGCGTGGGCGCGCCAGTACAGCGCGATGAGCCGATGGTGGAAGACGTCGCAGAAGTCGGCGAGCGCCCGGTCGGACCGGCGCCGGGCTTGGGCTTCGCTGGACACGTGCAGTGGCAGAGGACCCTGCGGGCCGAAAAGGCCGAAGGCGAAGGTGTATAGGCGCGGCGGGCGGCCATCCTGTAGCACGTCGATGCGGTCGATCGCAGCCGGCGGGAAATGGAGGTGCGGCGGCTGGCACAGACGCGCGGGCTCGTCACAGGCACGCCGTGCCTCCCCGAACCTTGGCCGATCGGGGTTAGAAGCCTCAAGCAGGCGCAGGGCAGCGAACAAGCCGAAGCGTTCCGGGGCAGCGAAAAGCGGTCCGGCGTCGGCGGCCCGAGGCGCCGTGTCCGCCTTCGCGGTTGCCGGGGCTAAGCGAGTTGCCGGCTGCCCGCTTGGCTCGGCCATCGCATGATCTCCCCGCTCTCCGTCGTGCGCACGACGGTTTCGACAAAGCTGTTAAGGGTCACGTAGCGGCGGAAAAACACCTCGAGCACGCCGCCCAGGAGGAAGGCGCTCCCGTCCTGGAACGAGGCTTCGGACATCTCGAGCGTGACCTCCAGGCCGCGGCCGAAGGTTATGGGTCCGCCGCCAGGCAACCTACCCGTGACCGTGCGCGTGCGAACGCCGCGTACCGCGTCCACCTGGCGGGCGACCTGCGGCTCGGCACCTGCGGCGTGGAGCTCCAAGAGGCCACGGAGCGCGTCAGCGCGGCTCTCGCCGGGGCCATCCACCAAGGAGTGGTAATTCAGCGCGAGATGTCCGACCAGGCGCCATGCAACATCGCCCCAAGGACCGCCTTCCCGAGGTTGTATCGCGGCGGGCGAGGGCTTCGGCGAGCTGAGCGCGCCCGCGACACGTGCGCCGGACACCGGGCCGCCTATCTCGACCGAGAAGTGCGTCTCCCCTAGCGGCAGAGGGAGGTGTAGTGGCGCGTCACGGTTAGAGACCAAGACATCGATGTCGAGTCGTTTGAGGTCGCGGTCCAGAGGACCGCCTGCGGCGTTGCAGAGCTCCAGCCAGACCTCGCTTCCGAGGTAGGCCGAGCGCGGCGTGCGCGTCCGAGTCTCGTTCCCATCGACGAGGCGTGGGCGGCGCTCGACACTGTAGTAGCCGCCCGCACGTTCAGAGTCGCGCGCGGTCACCGCGTAGAAGGGAGTAAAGGGTTCGAGGTCCTTCCCGTCGGCTCGGATTGCCCTGACGTCCGTCACGGCGAAGACCTCGTGGTTAAACGTTCGCGGACGCTCGACGACGATCTGATGCTGGCCTTCGTGAGGCGTGATCAGGATCGACTTCGCTCGCCCCGGGAAGAGGTTGATCGCGGGTGTCGCGGAGAGCTCGAACTGGTCTCGCACGACCAGGTCTTTGAGCGTCGATTCGAACCTGTCGAAGAGCACGACAACCTCCGCTTCGGTGCCGGCCGTACGGCGCATGAGCGGTCGCAGCCCGTCGAGCGCGACGAAGAGGAAGCGTGCGGGCAGTGCGAAATACTCGCGGAGTAGGCGGAAGCCGGAGAAGCCGCGCGGCGATGGCGGAAAGAGCGCCTCATCTTCGCCAAAACCAACGCGTGACACGCGCCCGCGAAGCGGGACGGTTTCGGTTTCCGGCTCGCCCGTCGTTGACCGGCCGACCAAACCTACGGCGTGACCGATAAGCTCCTCGTGGAGACGATGCGCGGCGCGATCCCTGCTCGCGAGATGGAGGACCAAGCGGTCGAGATTCAGGCTCGCGACGGACGCCCCGTTCCGTGTCCTCAACCTGAGAAGCAAGCCGGCGCATGCCTTCCCGACTGCGGCGCCGTAGTCCGCCAACGCTGCCGCGTCCAAATAGCTCGCCTTGATGAGCTCGATCGGCCAAAGCGTGACCGCCTGTGCCGTCGTGAACATGCAACCGCTGTCCTCGCCAGGAAGTGGCCGACTCCGCAGCTTCGTGCCGCGGGGGACCGTGAACCCGTTCTCAAGGTGCGGTGCGTCCGGTAGAAGGTCCAGAAGTACGATACCCATCGCGGGTGTCGGTGCCAGGTAGTCCGGATAGATCATCTCGAGCAAATGCTGTGTGAACAGCGCGTAGTCGCCGTCGAGCTTTTCTTGGATGCGGGCGGCGAGGAAGGCGAAGCCGTCCATGAGCCACTCGACATGCGGGTCGGCGCAGCTGTTCCCGTCCAATCCGATGCGGCTTGCGACGCGGGCGTGCTCGCTCGCAAACTCGCCGGCGAACTTGCGAACGGAGAGCAGCTCCTGCTCATAGAAGCGCAGGAAACGCGGGTCCTTGATCACGTCGACCAGCCTTGATCAGGAACAGTGACGCGCCCGGCCTCAAGATCGAGGAGTGTGCGCACAAGCACGTGCTCGGAAAGCGGGTAGGCCAGAAGCTCACCCTCGATGACGAGTTCGACCGGGTTGGTGAGCGCACCCGGCTCCGATCCAGCCTCGTCGCCCGGCCGGACTCGGACCTTGTGGAGGCGGGGTTCATGACGATTGATGGCTACTTCGAGCTGCCTCGCGAGTTCATCGAGATCGTCCGGTGTGCGGATACGCCCGGCGATCGCCGGTACGCCGTAGTTGAGCACGCTCGCCTTCACGCACGGCCACGGCGTGAGGGCATCCATGTTGCCATCCGACTGGCTCTCTGCGGCTGTCGTGTTGAGCAGGTGCTGTAGGTCCCGGAGCACCGCTGCACGGAGTTGGGCACCGGTCAGCGCGACGGTGCGGCGCAGGGCGGAACGGCGGGCGCGCTCGAATTCTAGGACGCGGCCGAGCAGAACCCGAGCGTTCTCGCCGAGGTCAGTGAGGATGCCCGTCTCCGGTAGGACCGGGAGCCGGTCTTCTGCGCGACCACTTTCAAGAAGCTCCGCTAGCGCGGTCTGCGGCGGCTGATTCAGAGATGCTTCCAATGCGCCACGCGCCTGGCCCAAACGCTCCTCCAGTGCCGGCGCAACTTCGTCGATCAAACGGTCGAACAGCGAGGGCAGCAGCCGCGCCCGTGCGGAATTACCAGGCTGCAGCGTGCGCCCGCTCCCGGAATTCACCGATGGGCTCATGGCACGAGCCGGTGGGCCCAAAGCGGGCATATGCTCACTCGCACTTCCCGGTTCCCCGCGAGTGGCCGCAAGGCCAAGCCCCGTCTGGTTCGCTCTGGCGGCCATCGCCGTGGGAGATCCCGGTCACCGGCCGCAGTCCTAGGGGGATGCGGGCGGCGACGCCGATGCATCTGCCGTTTCGTGGTCCACCGTGCCGGGGCGGCGCGCGGCCTGCTCAGGGGCGTAGACACGCTGACGCAGGCCACCTCGCCGTCTGCGCTGGTCTCAACGCTCGACTTCGGTCTCATGGAGGGAGGCGACGGGGGCTCCCCTTCAACCCAACCCATCTCGCGTCCCAATCTTCGTGCGCGAGCCGCTCCGGCACGCGCGCGCATAGCATCTGGAAACGTCAGCATCACGCATGTTGTGACCAAGGTGACCCTCGAAGCTAGCAAGAATCCCTCCAGTCCCGCCTTCCTAAGCGACCGCGCCCGAACGCGCTCAGACCTTTCGATTCTGAGCAATGTCCCACCCCATCGTGGAAGCTGCATCCCCGGAGCCGTCCGCCCTCTGCGGCGTGTACTCCACCTCGACCTTGGCGAAATTTATCGTAACGGTCTCGTTTAGGCGGTCGTCTGTGCCCACGCCTCCGGCGTTTACGGCAGAGATCAGGCAGTCCGTCATCTTAATCTTCAGGTACTCGAGCGGGGTCTCCCCGGCCTTTCGTATTGTCAGCTCCGCATTCTTGATGGCCTTCCCGTTGCAGCAGAACAGCATGAGGTCGGTCGTAGCCTTGTCGATATGTTTGACCAAGGTGAGGTCCTGCACGTTCACCTTGCCTCCAGTTCCGCCGGGCCCGGTGTGGCGTGTGCCGGACTGCGACATCCCCCAGCGCCAGGAGATGATGTCGATTTCATCCTTGTGGGACGCGTCCTGAGCCTCCCCTTTCACACCGTCGATCTTCATGTGGATGTCGACTGCCATGGTGTCCTTCCTTAATGCCCGATTCCGGGAGCGTGCCTCACGTCTCCGCCATGCTCACGCGGCAGCCGTCTGTAGCTGGGAGACCAGCCGCAGGCTCACGTGAGCGCCTTCGAGCTGGTAGTGCGGGCGCAGGTCGAAGATCGCGGTGTAATAGCCGGGATTTTCCTCTATGGACGCGACCGTGACCGTGGCGCCGAGCAAGGGCTTGCGCGCCTTGGCCTCAGGCCCCGCGTTGGCGGGATTTCCAATGACGTAGTTGGTGATCCACGCCTGCAGATAGCTCTGCAGTTCTTCCCGCTCCATGTTCGACCCGATCTTGTTCCGAACCATAGCCTTGAGGTAGTGGGCGAAACGGCAAACAGGAAGCAGATAGGATAGGCGCGCCGAGAGCCTCGCGTTGGCCGTAGCGGCGGGATTCTCATACTCCTGTGGCTTCTTCAAGGATTGAGCGCCGAGGAAGACCGCGACGTCCGAGTTCTTACGGTATATGAGCGGCATGAGACCGAGATCAGCTAGCTCCCGGTCGCGCCGTTCGTCGATCGCGACCTCGGTCGGGCACTTGATGTCTTTGCCGCGCGCATCGGTTTCGAAGGTGTGTACCGGCAGGTTTGTGACGGTGCCGCCCGCCTCCACGCCGCGGATGCGGGTGCACCAGCCGTAGAGCTTGAACGAACGCTTGATATTCCTCGCCATCGCGTAGGCCGCGTTCATCCAGCAATAGCGCTTGTGATCCTTGCCGCGCACGTCCTCCTCGAAGTCGAACTCCTCCACGGGTGTGGTCGTGGCGCCGTACGGCAGGCGCGCGAGCACGCGCGGCAGGGTGAGCCCGACGTAGCGGCTGTCCTCCTTCTCCCGCAGCGCGTTCCATTTCACGTGGTCCGGCGTGCTGGTCTTTGCGGCGAGATCATCAGGTTCCATCACTTCTAGCCAGCTGTCCATGTCGAGCAGTCTAGGGGCTGCCCCGGCTATGAAGGGCGCGTGCGCCGCCGCGCAGATGTTGGCCATGCGTTCCACCAAAGCGACGTCCCCCGGGCTTTGGTCGAAGTAGTAGTCGCCGACTAGGCACCCGAACGGCTCGCCGCCGAGCTGCGAGAACCGCTCCGTGTACACCTTCCTAAAGATCGGGCTCCGGTCCCACCGCACCCCCTTAAACTGATCGAGCGTTCCGCCGAGCTCCTTCTTGGAGATGCTCATGAAGGCGATCTTCAGCATCCGATCTGTTTCGGTGTTGCTGACGAGGTAGTGCAGCCCGCGCCATGCACTCTCGATCGCCATGAACTCTTCGTGGTGAAGGACGAGGTTGACCTGATCGGTCAGCTCGCCGTCGATCTTGTTGATGGCCGCCCGGATGGTGCTCATCGCGTCGCCCGAGATCAGCCGCGTGTCGCCGAGCGCCCGTTCTACGAGTTCATCGACCGCGCTTTGGATCTGTCCTTCCTGTTCGTGGCTGCGTGGTCGAAAGGCGTCCCTTAGGCGTGGCTTGAACTCGGCCTTGAGGAGCGTGGCGAAGTCGGTGGCTGGCGCCGGGTCTGGTGTGGTGACCTGGGCGCCGCCAAGGGACTCGTGCTCGGACATGGATCCTCCTTGCTCTAGCTTAGCCACCGGCGTCGGCGGGCTTGGGCTGCTCGGCGAGAGCTCCTCGTTGCGCCTTGTCTAGTATCTCATTGACCAGCGCTTCGGCCGCGTCCTTCCCGTCCATGGATGTGAGCAGGCGCGAGAGGCGCTCGCGCGCTTCAAGCAGCCTTCTGAGCTGCGGGACCTTGCGCGCGACGGCGCCAGGCGTGAAGTCGTCCATGCTCGCGAAGGTCATTTCAACCTTCAGGTCCTCCTCACTCGGACGGACGCTGGGAACGGTGAACGCTACGCGCGGGTGCAGAGCGCTCATGTGAGCGTCGAAGCTCTTGCTATCGATCTCAAGAAATTCGCGTTCCTTGACGGAAGGCAGTGGATCCTTATCGGGACGTTTGCCGGCGAGGTCTGCCATCACCCCGACCACAAACGGCAGTTCCGTCCTCTTCGGGGATCCATAGGTCTCATCAGTGTAGACGATCTGCACGCGCGGCGGCCGGTTTCTATCTATGAATGCCTGTCCGCTCTCTTCCGACATTGCCCTCTCCCTTGCGGCTATGAGCTGTGGCCGACCCGCAGTCCGGCTACTTCTTCTCCTCAACGAGTCCCGTCGTGTTCTCAAGATCCTTGAACC
>CAXTTU010000051.1:0-13879 GCA_964247225.1 uncultured Sphingomonas sp.
CGGCGGCCCCGCGCAGCGCAGCGGATCGGAGCGCGCGACGCTCGACCAGGCGGGCGGCGACCAGGCCGACCCCGGCGTCCGCTCGGACGCGGGCGACCCGGGGACCAGCGTCGTCGACAAGGGCTCCACCACCCGCGACATCGTCGCCGCGCCCGAAGGCGACGGGCAGAGCGCGCGGGTGGGGGTGCCGAAGTGACGGTATGAAGCTAACATAGCGGCATCGTGCCGTTCGTGCTGAGGAGAGACTGAGCGCAGCGAAGGCTCGTCTCGAAGCACAGGCCGGGTGCTCACTTCCCGGTGCTTCGAGACGCCACTTCGACTTCGCTCAGCGGCTCCTCAGCACGAACGGTGTTACTGTTTCGGTCGAATCAGAAACTCAGCCCCACATAGCCCAGCACGGTCGACCCGCGGCCATAGGTCCGCGCGAAGCCGCCCTTGTTGGTGATGCTGGTGTCCAGATAGCTCACGCCCACCTTGATCGGCCCGCCGACCGCCTCGCCGGTCACCGACCAGTCGTAATAGGTGTCGTTGCTGGCGCGCAGATTGGCGAGGCCGAGCGAGCCCTGTGTGCGCCCGCCATGCCCCTTGATCGTCAGCGGCGTGTGCGGAATGCCGATCGAGCCCTCGCCATAAATGTAGATATTGTCGTCGGTGTTGTGCGGGCGGAAATCGAGCCCCTTCTGCCCACCCCAGGCATAGTTCGCGCCGATCTTGGCCGCGACCGGGCCGAGCGTATAGCTGAGGTTCGCGTAGGGCTCGAAGAAGTCGGTGTTCAGGCCCTTGATGTGGCCCGGATAGTAATAATAAAGCAGCCCGACATCGACGCCGACGCCGTGATAGGTCTTGGTATAGCCGCCGTAAAGATCGACCTCTTCGGAACCATAGCCCGCCAGCAACGGCGTGCGACCATAGCGCCCGCCGTCGATCGTCGAGGACCATACGCCGATATAGGGCCCCGCCGCGCTGTTGACGTTGAGCGTCCCCTGGATCGCGCCGTCACCACCGGTCTGCGTCAGCCCGCGGAAGCGATAGTCGGAAATGGCGGTGACGCCGCCGCTGATCTTGAACGGCTTGGGCGGCGAGGTCTCGCTGCCCGTGGTCGCCTGCGTCGCCGATTGCGTCGCGGGGCTGTTGTCCTGCCCCGGCACCGGATCGGGCGAGGGGGTAGTCTGCGCGAACGCGGGCGCGGCGACGAGCAGCGCGGCGGCGGCTAGAGGCAAGGAAAAGCGCATCGGGGTCCCCTTCCGTGTGGAAATCGCGTCCCGTCCTGCGTCGTCGTTCCCGAATCTGTCGGCCGGCCCGAAGGACGGCCCCTGCGCGGGTGTCTGGCGACGCGCGCGCTGATGCGCCTCCGCGCTGCGCCGCACAAGACGATGTTTCAATTCAAAGTCGAACCGTGAAGCATTGTTGCTCAATCGCCACAGGCGCGCGCCGCCGCGAACGCCTGGTCGAGGTCGGCGATGAGGTCGTCGGGATGCTCCAGCCCGATCTGCAGCCGGACCAGCGGCCCCGAAAAGCTCGGTCGCGTGACGCTACGGTGCCGCGCCGGATCGACCGGGATCGCGAGGCTCTCATACCCGCCCCAGCTATAGCCGATGCCGAACAGCCGCAGCGCGTCGATGAATGCCGCGCGCGACGCCTCGCTCCCGCCCCGCAACGCAAAGCCGAACAGTCCCGACGGCCCGCGGAAATCACGCGCGAAGATCTCGTGGCCGGGGCAGGACGAGAAGGCGGGGTGGAGCAGCTCGCCCACCTCGGTGCGCGTCGACAGCCAGCGCGCGAGGTGGAGCGCGCTCGCGCCGTGCTGCGCGAGGCGGACCGCCATGGTGCGCAGCCCCCGGCTGCCGAGCCACGCGTCGTCGGGGCTCGCCACGTGGCCGAGCTGATAGCTGGTGTCGCGCAAGGCGGCAAACCGCCCGGGCGCGGCGGTGACCGAGCCGAGCATCACGTCCGAATGGCCGACGACATATTTGGTGCAGGCGAGGATCGAGTAATCGACCCCGGCCTCCATTGCCCGGAACAGCAACGGGGTCGCCCAGGTGTTGTCGAGCAGCGTCGCCACCCCGCGCGCGCGCGCGACGGCGGTGATAGCGGGGATGTCCTGCACCTCGAACGTCAGACTGCCCGGTGATTCCAGCAGGATCGCGCGCGTCCGCTCGCCGATGAGGTCGGCGATGCCCGCCCCGATCAGCGGGTCGTAGAAGCGGGTGGTTATTCCCATCCGCTTGAGCAGGCCATTGGCGAGGCTACGCGTCGGGTCATAGGCGCTGTCGACGCATAGCAGCTCGTCGCCGGGGGAGAGCACGGTCAGCAACGCGGCGGCGATCGCGGCGACGCCCGAGGGGTAGAGGAACGTCGCCTCCGCACCCGGCTCAAGCTCTGTCAGCGCGTCGGCGAGGCTCCATTGTGTCGGGGTGCCGCGGCGACCGTAGAACAGGCGGTGGTGCGTGTCGGGGCTTGCTCTCGCACGCAGGTCAGCGACCGAGTCGTAAAGGATGGTGGAGGCGCGCCAGACGGGCGGGTTGACGATGCCCTGCGTCCACTCCGCGCGGCGACCCGCGGAGACGACCTTGGTGGCGTCGCGGTCGCTCATGCGCGTTCCTTGGGCGTGTCGGGGTGCGCGCCCCATTCGGCCCAGCTCCCGTCATAGAGCGCGGCGTCGTGCCCAAGCAGGTGCGCGGCGAAGATAATGGCGCAGGCGGTGACGCCCGAGCCGCAGGTCGCGACCAGCGGGCGCGCGGGGTCGACGCCGGCCTCGGCGAACGCGGCAGTTAACGCGTCGGGCTGCTTCCAGCTGCCGTCGGGGCTGAACAGCCTGGCATAGTACAGGTTGCGCGAGGCCGGGATGTGGCCGGGGACGACCCCCGCGCGCGCCTCGGGTTCCGCACCGGCAAAGCGAGCGGGCGAGCGCGCGTCCGCGACCTGCTCGGCGGCGGTGGCGAGGTTGGCCCGGAGGTCGGCGAGCACGCGGGTGTCGCCTTCGCGCGGTTGCGGGGTGAACACGGCGGGGATCGGCCGAGGCGCTCCGCTCTCCACCGGCAGTCCCTCGGCGCGCCAGCGGGCGAGCCCGCCGTCGAGGATCGCGACTTCCTTCGCTCCGAAATGCCGCAGCATCCACCACGCCCGCGCGCTGCTCCGAAGCGGGCTGTCGTCATACACCACGATCGCGTCGGTGTCGGCGACCCCCAAGGCGCTCAGACGCTCGGCGAATAGCGCGGGCGGGGGCAGGGCGGAGGGCAACGGATCGCCCGCGTCGGCGAGCGTGGCCAAGTCGAGATGCCGCGCGCCCGGAATGTGTGCGGCGGTGAATTCGGCGACGGCATCGCGCCCGTGCTCGGGGAGGAAGTAGCTCGCGTCGAGCACTCGCACTCCGGCGAGGTTCTCGGCAAGCCAGGCGGGGGTGACGAGCGGCGGCATGGGGCCGGGCTTAGCGGGGTTGGTCGGGAGAGGAAACCGCGAAGCACCTTTGAACATGGCAACGTTGCGGCCATCCTGAAACTCGCCCATATACGAGGCTGATTGGATGAGTTCCGCCATGTCGCACAACAAGCCTTCGCCCACGAAACCTGTAAGAAGCGGCAATGCCGCCGCGTTTGCTGTGGGTGCCGAAGTCCTTAAACGCAACCCGACGCCGCCGAGCAAACTTGTGGAGCTGATGAAGGGATCAAAGGCGAGATAGTGGGGCAGGCGGATCACGAGGTTTCGTCGCTTCACTTCGACTACCTCGACGCCAGCACCAAGCGCGGCGGGTTCAGGTGCGGCGTGTCCGACATCGACAACTGGTTCCACCGCAAAGCCTTGAAGGCGCATGTGGAGGGTTCGATTGTCGTTATCTGTGCGACCGACCCCGCCGTGCCAGCGCGCCCCCTCGGCTTCTATGCGTTGGCGACGGTGGCGGAGGAAACCCGGCGTTTGCCCAGTTTTAGTCCAAAGCACCGTATCCGGTCGGGCGAGTATTTCTCTGCCTTGCAGCTCGTGTGGTTGGGCGTTGACCTCGGCTTCAGAGGGCGGGGTGTCGGCACCCGTCTCATGCGCGAGGGGCTTCGAACCTTTGCTGATGTCGGCCCGAGGATCGGACTGCCGGCACTGATCGTCGTGCTACATCCGAACAATTTCGAGCGCCTGACCGGATTTTATCGCGATCTGGGCTTCGAAGATTACGCGGACGGCGGGACCATGTTCCTTCCCCTGCAACGGGCGCTGCAAGCGCAGGCGCTGGCGAACCACGAAACATCAAAGCCCTAAACGCTCGCTCAATATTCCTTCGGCTCCGCGTCGAGCTTCGCCAGGAACGCCGCCGCCTGCGCGCGCGTCTCCGCCTTCGCCTTCGCGCCCCAGCGGTCCCAGTTGCGGTAGGGCATGTTCAGCCGCGGGTTGTCGCGGAGCTTGGCTTCGTTCCTCGCGAGAAAGTCCCAGTAGAGCGCGTTGAACGGGCAGGCGTCTTCGCCGACACGGCTGCTCACATCGTATCGGCAGTGCCGGCAATAATCGCTCATCCGGTTGATGTACGCGCCCGACGCGACATAGGGCTTGGACGCCACCACCCCGCCGTCGCCATATTGGCTGATGCCGAGCGTGTTGATGAGCTCGACCCACTCGTACGCGTCGATGTAAATCTCTAAATACCAGATATGCACTTGATACGGGTCCGCGCCGATCAGCGCGGCGAAGTTGCCCGTCACCATCAGCCGCTGAATGTGGTGGGCGTGCGCAGTGGCGACCGTCTGGCCGAGTGCTTCGGCTAGGCAGTGCATGTCGGTCTCGCCGGTCCAGTACCATCCGGGTAGCGCGCGGGTGTTGCCGAAATGGTTGCGCTGCGCATAGTCCGGCCCCTCGCGCCAATAGACGCCGCGGACATATTCGCGCCAACCGATCAGCTGGCGGATATAGCCCTCGACCGAGTTGAGCGGCGCGCGGCCTGCGTGGTACTCCGCCTCCGCCCGTCGGCACAGGTCGGCGGCGTCGAGCAGCCCGGCGTTGAGATAGGGCGACAGGATCGAGTGCCATAGGAACCGCTCGCCGGTCAGCATCGCATCCTGATAATCGCCGAACTTGGGCAGCGCGTGGGCGAGAAAGTACGCCGCCTGCGCCTCTGCGTTGGCGGCGGTGACGGCGTAATCGAATCCGTCGAGCACGCCCGGGTTATCGGGAAAGCGCCGTTCGACCAGCGCCAGCACCTCCCGCGTTACCGGGTCGGGTAGGAAGGAAAGCGGGCGCGGCATGAACATGTCCGCTTCGCCGAGCGCCTGCCGGTTGTCGGTGTCGAAGTTCCAGCGGCCGCCGACGGGCTTGTCGTCCTCCATCAGCAAGCCGGTGCGGCGGCGCATGGTGCGGTAGAACACTTCCATGACCAGCGAGCCCGCATCGCCCGCCCAGGCCGCGAACTCGGCGATGCTGCACAGGAAGCGTGCATCGGGCCGGACCTCGACGGGGATGCCGAACAGCGTCTCCCACGCCTGCTGCATCGCGAGCACCCGCCACTCGCCCGCCTCCGTGGTAATGATGCGCCCGGGCGCGTGGCGCGCCACCGCGCGCGCGATCTCGCCGGTGAAGCTGCCGGTGTTGTCGGAGTCGTCGAGCGCGACGTAATCGACCGTCCACCCAGCCTCCCGCAATGCGGCGGCATGATGCCGCATCGCGGCGAGGATGAAGGCGATCTTGCGCTTGTGGTGGCGGACATAGGTCGTCTCCTCCGCAACCTCCATCATCAGCAGCACTGACGAAGCCGGGTCCGCCCCGTCGAGCGCGGACAGCGTGAGGCTCAGCTGGTCGCCAAGGATAGGGATCAGCGTGGGAGGTGCAGTGGCGGGCACGGCGTCTTACATGGGGGCGCATGACGCCTCTTCACCTGGGCCAGACGAGCGGCCTGCCCGCGAATCCCGAATCCGCTATCCTGGATTACATCGCTAACCCCCGGCCCGGTCGCCCCTATCTCGTCCGCTTCACCGTCCCTGAGTTCACCAGTCTTTGCCCGGTGACGGCACAGCCCGACTTCGCGCATCTGGTGATCGACTATGCGCCCGCGGAGCTGATCGTCGAGTCGAAGTCGCTCAAGCTGTTCCTCGGCAGCTTCCGCAATCATCAGGCGTTTCACGAGGATTGCACCGTCGGCATCGGCGAGCGGCTCCATGCCGAGATGAAGCCGCTCTGGCTCCGCATCGGCGGCTATTGGTATCCGCGCGGGGGAATGCCGATCGACGTGTTCTGGCAGTCGGGTACGCCGCCCGAGGGACTATGGCTCCCCGACCAAGGCGTGCCGAGCTATCGCGGGCGCGGCTGACGCGCCGAAGCGGGGCCGTCGCGCGCCAGTGACCCATGTTGCAATGCGGCGAGATCGCAACCATGTTAGCGTGGCGGCGTTCATCGTTCGTACAGGCCTGCGAGTTCTCGCGCCTGGCGCAGAAGGACCTTCGAGGTGCAGCACGACGGCGTGACCATCGACCATATCGCCCTGATCGGCAACGCATTGCCGAGGAAATGCGGCATCGCCACCTATACGAGCGATACCTATCAGGCGTTGCGCGCGAGCTTTCCGGAGGTGCGCGTCGATCTGTACGCGATGGACGACCACCACGCGCCCTATGCCTACCCGCCCGAGGTGACGCGCTCGATCGCGCAGAACGATTTGTCCGCCTATCTCTCCGCCGCGCGCCAGATCGAGGCGAGCGGGGCGCAGGTGATCTGGCTTCAGCACGAATATGGCATCTATGGCGGCGCGGCGGGCGAGCATATCCTGACGCTGCTTGACCGCACCTCCTTGCCGCTGATCGTGACGCTCCACACGTTGCTCGAACGCCCAAGCGCGGACGAGCGGCGGGTGCTGGAGGAGCTGCTCCGCCGCGCCGCCAAGGTGATCGTGATGGCGGAGCGCGGGCGCGAGATCCTCGCCCGCGTATATGGCGCGAACCCGCGCCAGCTCGTCACGATCCCGCATGGCGTCCCCGATCGCGCGCTGGTCGACCCGGACACGATGAAGCCGCGTTTCGGCTGGCAGGGGCGGCAGGTCGTGCTGACCTTCGGGCTGCTGTCGCCGGGCAAGGGTATCGAGACGATGATCCGCGCGCTGCCCGCGATCGTCGCCGAGCACCCGTCGCTGCTCTATGTCATACTGGGCGCGACCCACCCCAACCTCGTCGCGCATGAGGGCGAGAAGTACCGTGACAAGCTCCACGCGCTCACCGCCGAGCTCGGCGTCGCGGACCATGTCGAGTTCCTCAACACCTTTGTCGAGCATGACGAGCTGGTCGACTATCTCCAGGCTGCCGACCTGTTCGTGACGCCGTACGGCAACCCCGCGCAGATCACTTCCGGCGCGCTGTCCTACGCGGTCGGCGTCGGCAAGCCGGTGGTGTCCACGCCTTATGTCCATGCGACCGAGATCCTCGGCGATGGGCATGGCGTGCTGGTCGATTTCGGCGACAGCGCCGCGTTCGCGCGCGAGATCAACCATCTGCTCGGATCCGACCGCGACCGGCGGCGGCTGGCGGAGCGGGCCTATCAGCGCGGGCGAACGATGGTGTGGCCGCGGCTCGCCGAGCGCGCGCTGTGCGAGATGGCGTCGGTCGTCGCGCAGCGCCCGGTCAAGCACCCCGCGACCCCGGCCGCGCCGGCGCATCCGCTGCAACCCGACATCGCCGCCGTGCTGCGGATGAGCGATTCGACGGGGATGCTCCAGCATTCGATCTATTCGGTCCCCGACCGCCGCCACGGATACTGCATCGACGACAATGCGCGCGCGCTGATGCTGATGAGCATGGTGCCCGAGCTGTCGGACGCCGACTATGATCGCTGGACGACGATCTACGCTTCGTTCGTGCAGTTCGCGTGGAACCCCGACCAGCGCCGGTTCCGCAACTTCATGCGCTTCGACCGGACCTGGTGCGAGGATGTCGGGTCGGAGGACTCGAACGGTCGTGCGCTCTGGGCGCTCGGCGTCACCGCGCGGGACTCGCGGCTCGCCAAGCATCGCGACTGGGCGTTGGGGTTGTTCGACACCACCGCCAGCCTCGCTTTCGACTTGGGTTCCCCGCGCGCGCAGGCATTCGCGATGCTGGGCGCGGCGGCGATGCTGGAGGCGCGGCCGGGGCACGAACTCGCGCGGTCGATCCTGCAGCGTTTCCCCGATGAGCACCTCGCCTTGCTCGCCGAGGCGCGGCGGCCCGAATGGCAATGGTTCGAGATCGTGCTCGCCTATGACAATGCCCGCCTGCCGCAGGCGCTGATCCGCGCGGGACAGGCGCTGGACCGCGCCGATCTGTTGCAATGCGGGCTCGACACGCTCGACTGGATCGTGGGCATGCAGACCAGCCCCGAGGGCCGCTTTCGCGCGGTCGGCACCGAAAGTTTCGGTCGCCCCTATGAAGAGCCGCTGCCCTTCGACCAGCAGCCGTTGGAGGCGCAGGCGACGATCGACGCGTGCGTCGCCGCCTGGGAAGCGACCGGCGACGAGCGCTGGCGAGCCGAGGCGACCAAGGCCTATGGCTGGTATCTCGGCTCCAACGACCTCGACCTGCCGCTCGCGAGCAAGGCGGATGGCGGGTGTTTTGATGGACTGATGCCGACCGGGCTCAACCGTAATCAGGGCGCGGAGTCGATTTTGGCGCTGCAGATGGCGTCCTGCGCGATTTCGACCCTATCGCGAACCCGCGCGGGCGTGGCAGGGACGGCCAGCGCTGTGGCGTGAGGCTCGCCGCCTCGCCCCGGCGCGCGTGACGTGACAAGGGGGCGGGCGTTCGTGGATCTGTTCATTCATGCGCTGAAGCTGCATGCCGACCCCTCGCGGGTGGTGGTGCGCCCGTTCCACCTCGCCTGGGGCGGGGGCACGGGGATGCCGAGCCGGACCGAGCGACTGGTCAGCGAGGTGCTCGCCATGTCGCCCGCGCAGGCGCGCGATCAGCTGGAAGTGGTGTTGCGCGACTTCGAGGCGCGGCATTGGCAGACGCGGCGCGTGTTCATGACCCGCTACGACCAGATCGAGGACATGATGCGCCTCGACGGCGCGACGATCGGCGACGAGAAGCGCCAGCTGATCGGCGCGTATTTCTGCCACGAGTATAGTTATGCCGCCGCCGCACTGATGAACCCGAGCGCGGTGCCGCATTTCGACCAGTCGGGCATGCCCGAGGGTTCGCTCCGCATCCTGATGTCGCTGCGCGCGGTGGGGGAGGGACATATCTCCTCCGTCGCGTTTCGCGAGGGGATCATCTCGGACGACAATGAGCTGACGCTCGCGCCCGAGCCGCCCTTCGCCACCGCTGCCGACAGCCCCGGCCATGGCGAGGAGGCGCTGCCCGAGGGGCCGGTGACCGTCCACCGCCACCGCGATTCGACGCTGAGCGGCACCGTGATCTTCCCGATCACCCGCGCGCAGTCCAAGGGGCTGGAGGACCTCCGCCTCGTCCAGTTCACGCATGACGACGGCGCGGTCGAATGGCTCGGCACCTATACCGCGTATAACGGCGCGCAGATCGGCTCCGAGCTGATGCGCACGCGCGACTTTCGCACGTTCGATCTCGTGCCGATGACGGGATCGGCGGCGCGCAATAAGGGCATGGCGCTGTTCCCGCGCAAGATCGGCGGACAGTATCTGATGATCGGGCGGCAGGACGGGGAGAATCTGTTCCTGCTACGCTCGGACGACCTAACGCATTGGGACGAGGGCGCGATGCTGCTGCGCCCGGAGTTCCCGTGGGAGCTGGTGCAGATCGGCAATTGCGGTGCGCCGATCGAGCTGGACGAGGGCTGGCTGTTGCTCACCCACGGCGTCGGCGCGATGCGGAAATATTCGATCGGCGCGGTGCTGCTCGACAAGGACGACCCGTGCCGTGTGATCGGCCGGACGCGCGAGCCGCTGCTGGCGGCGGCGGACCAGGACCGCGAGGGCTATGTGCCCAACGTCGTCTACACCTGCGGCGCGGTGAAGCATGGCGACACGCTGTTCATGCCGTATGGGATTGCGGACAGTTCGGTGGGGTTTGCATTTGTCGCGATAAAGGAGCTCTTAGCGACGATGTAGGCGCGGCCACGTCCGCGCCGGTGCGCGCTAGCGCAACATCGCGACCGGCCAGCGGGTCGGCTTGCCGAACCCGTCTGACGTCACGGCGGCGGCTTTGCCGTCGCCGGGTCCACCCTTCTTGCCCTCTCCTGCCTGAGGTGGGACAAAGGCTTCTGCAAAGGACCCGCCCCTATGACCCTCGATCTCCCCCTGACCGACTGGACCGAAGCGGGCGAGGCAGAGCTTCCCGACATGGTCGAGCTCCGCCGCGCGATCCATGCCGACCCGGAGGTGGGGCTCGACTGCCATCGCACGACCGCCAAGATCAGGGCGGCGCTGGCCGGCCTGCCGCTCGAATGGCGCGAAGGGCCGTCGACCAGCGGCGCGGTGGCGGTGTTGAGGGGCGGAGCCTCGGCCAACCAGCGCACGGTGCTGTTGCGCGGCGACATGGACGCGCTGCCGATGGCGGAGGAAACCGGGCTCCCCTTCGCCAGCCGGGTCGCGGGCGCGATGCACGCCTGCGGCCATGACGCGCACACCGCGATGCTGGTCGGGGCGGCCAAGGCGCTGTGCGCGCGCCGCGACGCGTTGCCGGGCACGGTGGTGTTCATGTTCCAGCCGGGCGAGGAGGGGCATCACGGCGCGAAGCACATGATCGCCGACGGCCTGCTCGCCGAGCCCGCGCCCGACGCCGCCTTCGCGCTCCACATCTCGCCCAACATGCCCGCGGGCATGGTCGTGACCCGCGCCGGGCCGCTGCTCGCCAGCACCGACACGGTCCGCGCGACGGTGCGCGGGCGCGGCGGGCACGCGGCGATGCCGCACGAGGCGCTCGACCCGATCCCGGTCGCGTGTGCGATCGTCACCGCGCTTCAGGTCGCGCTTGCGCGGCAGGTGCCGGTGAGCGACCCCGCCGTGCTGACGATCACGCAGATCCACGCCGGATCGTCGCACAACATCATTCCGGGCGAGGTCGAGCTGATGGGCACGCTGCGTACGCTGTCGTCACAGGTGCGCGAGCAGATGCGCGCGACCTTCCGCCGTGTGGCCGAAGGCGTCGCCGCGGCGCATGGCGCGAGTGTCGAGGCGTGGGTCGAGGAAGGCTATCCCGTCACGCTCAACGACGCGCGCGCGGTGGCGATGATGCGCGAGGTCGCGACCGGGCTGGGCGGCGAGGACGCGTACCGCACCATGCTTGCGCCGATGATGGGCGGCGAGGACTTCTCCTACGTCCTCCAGCAGACGCCCGGCGCGATGGCGTTCATTGGCGTCGCGCCGGAGGGGAGCGACCCCGCGAGCAACCCGCCGCTCCACAACACCCGCATGACGATCGAGGAAAAGGTGATGGCGCGCGGCGTGGCGATGCACTGCGCGATGGCAACGCGGTTTCTGGAACGCGGGTGGGGCTAAGGCGGAGCGCGCGCGATGCTGGTGCTGGCGATGGCGTTGCAGGCGGGAGCTCCCGCGTTGGTCATTCCCGACCGACTCACTGCGGTGCGGCGCTGCCGAGCTGAGGCGGACCCGGGCGATGTGGTCGTGTGCGGTCGCTCGCCCGACCGCTACCGCCTCCCGCTGCCAGCCGAGCGCGACACCGCGCCGGACAGCCACACGCCGGGCGAGCCGGGCAGCGCGCTCGCCGCGATCACGCCCGCCGCGCCGTGCGGCATCTTCGCCGGGGAGCGCCGCTGCGGGAAAGCGGAGGCGGCGCGCTACGGCTATGGCGGCGGGCGCGATCCGGTGACGGTGCTGACGCGGCTGGGGTCGAAGCTCCTCCACCCCGATGCCGAACTGCCCAAGTGAGGCCGCGTCAGCTCGGCTAAGCTGGCCGCTCCCGCCCGACCTGCGCGGTGTCGGCGATTGCGTCGGCCACCGGTTGGTGTGGCACCTCGTCCTCCTCCGCGCCGGGGAGTGTCACGCGGCGCGAGGGGTGCTCTTCTTCATTGATCGCGATGTCGGCGATGATGCGGCTTTCGGGGCTGTCGGTCATGCCACCCTCCTTTTGTTGTTCAACGCGCGAGGCGAGCAGAGGAGCCGATCGAGGTGCGGACATGGCGATGCACTGTGCGGCGGAACAGCGCGTACTGAACGCCGAACAGCGCCAGCTTGGACCCGATCGCCCAGGGCGCGATAATGACCGCGACCGTCCGAGGCGGCACGGTGAAGGTCAGAACGGCGTTGAGCACGCCCGTTCCAAGCATCAACGCAGCCCAGGCAACGCCGAACGCGGTCACTAGCGTCGCGGGCACTCGTCCAGTCACAATCGGCGGCAAATAGCTCTGCATCCACCCCCGCTTCAGCATCGCTCCGCCAATCACGAGATAAACAAGGCTCGCCTTGACCAGCACGAACCGCGCATCTTGCAGCCACAAGGTCATCGCGCCTAAGCCGATCAAGAGCACGGCGCTTGCGACCATAATCGGTGGGATTGCCCGTCGACGCAGCACTCGCACTGCGATCTGGAGCACGCCCAGCGCAATACCCAGCACCGTTCCCACCCGCACATCGCCGGTCACGACCAGAACCAGATAGAAGAACAGCATCGAGGCAAGGTCGACCGCGATCGGTCGGATGGCATGGAGGAACGCCCCGGCCTCGAGCCTCCGCCTGCCCCCCGCCACCGCAATTTCGGCCACGAGTTCCTCGTCGGTCACTAGGCTTTCACCAGCCCAATCTCCACCAGTCGCTCGTGCAAGTAATCATGCGCGGTGATCGGCTCCGGGTAGCGGTTCGGGTTCGCCGCGCTGACGCAGCCCGGCAAAGTCTGGATCAGGAAATCGGGCGCGGGGTGGAGGAAGAAAGGCATCGAATAGCGCGACCGGCCACGCCGCTCGGGCGGCGGATTCACGACCCGGTGGGTGGTGGAGGGGAGGACGTGGTTGGTCAGCCGCTGGAGCATGTCGCCGACATTGACGACCAGCGCGCCCTCGGGCGGCTTGATCGCCAGCCAGCGCCCGTCGCGATCGAGGAGTTCCAGCCCCGCCTCCTCCGCGCCGAGCAGCAGCGTGATGAGGTTGATGTCCTCATGCGCGCCCGCGCGTACGCCTTCGGCATCGGCGGGGATGGGCGGGTAGTGGAGCAGGCGCAGGACGGAGTTGCCGTCCTTCACCGCCGCGTCGAACCAGTCCGGGGCGAGTCCCAGATAGCGCGCGATTGCCGACAGCAGCCGGTCGCCCGCGCGGTCGAACGCGGCGAACAGCTCGGTAAAGGTCTCGCGAAAGCCCTCCGGACGCTCGGGCCAGACGTTCGCGGCCATCACCTCGGCGTAGCGGTGCCCGGCGGGAAGCTCGCGGCCGATGTGCCAGAATTCCTTGAGGTCGACCGCCGACGCGCCCTTGGCGATCTCGGTCTTGAACGGCGTGTAGCCGCGCGCGCCGCCGCCGCCCGGAATGTAATAGCCGCGCTTCTCCGCCTCGGGGAGCGCGAACAGCGCCGCCGTCTCCGCCCAGGCCCGCGCGATCAGTGCGTCGGGGATACCGTGGTCGGCGACGATCGCGAAGCCGAACCGCTCGAATGACGCGCCAAACGCGCGCGCGAACGCGTCCGGATCTTGTGCCTGCTCGGCAAGGCTGAGCGTCGGGACCTGGGCGGCGGGGGTGTCGAGCATGGCGGCACCATAGCGGTTCGGCGCGCGGTCGAACAGGGCCGCGCGGGGTTGTGCCGCAACGCAGCATCGCTAGGCGGCAGGAGTATGAACGCCCTTTCTACGCCCGAAGCCGTCGAGGACGAAGCCGCGATCGGCCTGGCGCCGCTTGACGAGCCGACCGTCCCGCTGGCCGGTGCGCCGCTCCCTTTCTGGGAGTTCGTGTCCTTGATCGCGGCGGTGATGGCATTGGGCGCGCTCGGCATCGACGCGATGCTGCCCGCGCTCCCCGCGATTGGCGAGGC
>CAXTTU010000052.1:0-13571 GCA_964247225.1 uncultured Sphingomonas sp.
GCCGTGCCCTGCTCACGATGAGCTGCCGTGACGCACGCGGAACGCCGCACCGTGTTAACCACGCTGCTGCCAATGGCGGGGTAGAAGCGGAAACGATGATCGTCGCCAGCTTCCACCCGCGCCTGCTGCTCGAACGCCCGATGGCGAAGGCGGATGCGTGGCGCGACCTGCGGATGCTGGGGGACGGGTTGTGAGCAAGGCTTGGATGTGGCTGCTGGCGAGCGCAGCGCTGCTCCCCGTCCCTGCCCTCGCGGCCCCCGCCGAGGGCGCGCGCGATGCGGCGGCGGCGAAGGTGGACGGCATTCCCGACCAGCTCGACCGGGCGCAGCGCGACGGATACCGCGCGGTGTTCGCCGCCATCCATGCCGGGCGCTGGCAGGATGCGCAGCTGTCGCTCGATGGCATGACGCCCGGCCCGCTCCACGCGATCGCGCACGCCGAACTCTACACCGCGCACGGCTCGCCCAAGGTCGAGGCGCAGACGATTATCGACCTGCTGACTCAAGCCCCCGAACTGCCCGAGGCGGAGCAGCTCGCCAAGCTCGCGCGCGCGAAGGGCGCGACCGAGCTGCCCGAACTGCCCGTCGCGCAGCACTTGCTCTGGCTCGACGGCGCGCCCAACCGCGCGCGGGCGAAGAGCATCAAGAGCGACCTCGTCGCCGCCGATCTCGCTGTGAAGATGCAGCCCTATGTCAAGGACGACCTCGGCGCGCCCGCGCAGGCGTTGCTCGACTCGACCGACGGCCTCTCGCCCGAGGCGCTGACCGAGTGGCGGCAGAAGGTCGGCTGGATCTACTACCTCCAGGGCGACGACACGCACGCGCGCGCGATGGAGGCCAAGGCGGCGGCGGGCGCTGGCGACTGGGCGTTGCAGGCGGGGTGGGTCGGCGCGCTCGCGGCGTGGCGGCAGAATGACTGCGCCGCATCGGGCAAGGCGTTCGAGGATGTCGCCAGCCGCTCGACCGACACCGAATTGCGCGCGGCGGGGCTGTACTGGGCGGCGCGCGCGGACATGGCCTGCGGGCGCCCGGACCGCGTCGAGGCGCGGCTCAAGAATGCGGGCCAGTATCGCGAGACCTTCTACGGCCTGCTCTCGCGTCAGGCGCTCGGCATCGTCGACGCGAAGCTGCCCGTGGGCGAGCGGTTCGTCGCCGCCGACTGGGTCGCGCTGGAGCGCCGCCCAAACATTCGCGTCGCCGCCGCGCTGACCGAGGTGGGCGAGGACGCGCTTGCCGAGCAGGTGATCCGGCGGCAGGCGCAGATCGGCTCGCCCGCGGACTATCCCGCGCTGAGCCGCCTCGCCGCCAAGCTCGACCTGCCCGCGACCGCCTTGTGGCTCTCGCACAACGCGCCGCCAGGCGCGACCACGCCGTTGGTCGCGCATTATCCCGCGCCGAGCTGGACGCCCGCGGGCGGCTGGCGCGTCGACAAGGCGCTGGTCTGGGCACACACGCTGCAGGAGTCGCAGTTCCGCAACCGGCTGACCAGCCCTGCGGGGGCCTATGGCCTGATGCAGATCATGCCCGCCGCCGCGACCGACTTCGCGCGCGAGCAGGGCGTGGCGGTTGACCGCGCGGCGCTGACCCGCCCGTCGTTCAACATCGGCATCGGCCAGCGCCATCTCGAGCGGCTGCGCGACATGACGGACGTGACCGGCGGGCTGCTGCCCAAGGTGATTGCCGCCTACAACGCGGGGCCGGTGCCGGTGTCGCTGTGGAACGCGCTGGAGCGCGACGGGGGCGATCCGCTGCTCTACATCGAGTCGATCCCCTATTGGGAGACGCGCGGCTATGTCATGACGGTGCTGCGCAATTACTGGATGTATGAGGGACAGGGCGGGCGCGCCGCCTCGCCCAGCCGCTCGGCGCTGGCGCAGGGGATGTGGCCGCGCTTCCCGGGGATGGCCGGGCCTGCGGCGGTGCGGATCGCGCGCCCGGTGCCGCGGTTCGTCTCCCCCGCGACACCAGCGGTGAACGCGGTGGCAATGGGCGCGGCCGGCGCTTCGGCTGCCCGTGCCGATTGACGAGACGCGCACGTTCCTGCCGGTTCGGGTTGCGGTGTTGACCGTGTCCGACACGCGCGGGTTGGCGGAGGACCGTTCGGGTGACACGCTGGTCGAGCGGCTGACCGGTGCGGGCCATGTCCTCGCCGCGCGCGCGGTGGTGCGCGACGATGTGGGTGCGATCGTGGACCGACTGGAGGTGTGGATCGACGACCCGGCGGTCGATTGCGTGATCTCGACCGGCGGCACCGGCGTGACCGGGCGCGACGTCACACCCGAGGCGTTCGCACGGGTGTGGGAAAAGGAGATCCCCGGCTTCGGCGAGCTGTTCCGCTGGCTCAGCTACCGGTCAATCGGCACCTCGACCATTCAATCGCGGGCCTGCGCGGGGGTGGCGCGGGGAACCTATCTGTTTGCGCTGCCCGGCTCGATCGGCGCGGTGAGGGACGCGTGGGATGGCATCCTGCGCGACCAGCTCGACAGCCGCCACCGCCCCTGCAACTTCGTCGAGTTGATGCCGCGACTGACCGAGCGATAGTTCGGAAGTTCATCGTATCGACAAGGCGTTTGGACGTTTGTTCAAGCACTTACCCCGTAGTCAGCCTTGCCAGCAGCGTCGCGGCCCCTAAACCGGCTATATTGATTCATGTTATGACCACCGGGGGGTGGATGGCGACGCAAGCTGCTCAAGTGTTTCGGGTCGGGCCGTTGCTGGCCGACCATCGGCTGTCGCTGCGACGGCGCGTGGCGATGACGCGCGCGGGCGCGGACTCGCCGGGCGAGCCGGTCTCGCTCGTGGACCTGTCCACCTTCGGCTGTCGTCTGTCGGGTGAGCACGAGCTGGCTGCGGGCGACCGGGTGCGGCTCGACCTGGGCGGCGCGGCGGTGAGCGCGACGGTGGTGTGGACGCGCGACGACATGCTCGGCTGCCGCTTCGACGTGGCCATCGCGCGCCCGCTGATGCGCTCGCTCGTGCTGGGGCTGGCCTAGCTCTCGGCCATCCAAACGGCGAGCTCATGCCCGTCCGGGTCGCGGAAGTGGAACCTGCGCCCGCCGGGGAAGCCGAAAATCGGCTTGGTCACCGTTCCGCCCGCCGCCTGCACCGCCGCGAGCGACGCTTCAAGGTCGTCGACCTGCACCACCGGCAGCGCGGCGGCGGTCTTCTCCGCCGGGTCCGCCTGCAATCCGATGTCCGAGTCGCCGGTCATCGTCGACGCGTAGGTCGGGCCGAAGTCGGTGAAGTCCTGCCCGAACGCCTGTGAATAGAACGCCTTGGCGCGCGCGATATCCGCGACCGGCAGTTCGAGAAAGCTGATCCGTGCCATGTGAAAACCCCCGCTGTTTCGTTCTTGCTATGTTCTGCATAGCCGCCTAGCCTTCGTCAATGGGCAACGGGCGAGCGGTGCGCGGGGCGACGCTGAACGAGGCGAGCACGCGCTTCGCCCTGCCCGCGCGCGAGTCGGACGGCGACTGGCTCGACGCGCGGGACCTGATCGACGGCGCAGTCCCGCCTCCGCGCACCAGCGTGACGGTGGAGCATCCACGCACGATCATCAGCCGCAACCGCTCGCCCGACGTGCCGTTCGACCGCTCGATCAACCCGTATCGCGGCTGCGAGCATGGCTGCATCTATTGCTTCGCGCGGCCGACGCATGCCTATCACGACCTGTCGCCCGGGCTCGATTTCGAGACGCGGCTGTTCGCCAAGCCCGACGCCGCCGCGCTGCTTCGCGTCGAGCTGTCCAAGCCGGGCTACACCGCCGCGCCGATGGCGCGCGGCACCAACACCGATCCGTATCAGCCGATCGAGACGGACTGGCGTGTTACCCGACAAGTGCTGGAGGTGCTGGCCGAGTGCGACCATCCGGTGACGATCACCACCAAGTCGGACCGGGTTGTGCGCGACCTCGACCTGCTTGGCCCCATGGCGGCGAAGGGGCTGGCGGCGGTGTGCGTGTCGATCACCTCGCTGATCCCAAGCATCGCGATGACGCTGGAGCCGCGCGCGCCCGCGCCCGCCAAGCGGCTGGCCGCGGTCCGAAGGCTCGCGGCGGGAGGAGTGCCGGTGTACGTTTCCGCCGCTCCGGTGATCCCCGCAATTACCGATGGCGAGCTGGAGGCGATCCTTTCCGCGGCGGCGGAGGCGGGGGCGAGACACGCGTTCTTCATCCCCGTGCGCCTGCCGTTTGAGGTCGCGCCCTTGTTCCGCGCCTGGCTCGACACGCATTTCCCCGAGCGCGCGGGCAAGGTGATGGCGACGATCCAGTCGATGCGCGACGGCCGCGACAACGACCCGGCGTTCTTCACGCGGATGCGCGGCGCGGGACCCTGGGCGGAGCTGCTCCGCGCGCGCTTCCGCATCGCCTGCAAGCGGCTGGGGCTCAACGGCGAGCGGATCAGCTTGCGCTCCGACCTGTTCCGCCCGCCGCGCGGGTGTCAGGGCGAGCTGTTCGGCTGAGGCAACGAACGCGCGGTGCGGTCGTTTTGCCTCCGGTCATCACAGGAGCGGATCATGGCGGAACCCGAGAAGCACGACGCGCTGAACGCGCCCCAGCCGAGTGTGGACGGCGCGGGCGAGGAGGAGTCCGGCGCGGGCTACGGCAACAACGCCGGGCCACAGAGCGAGGGCGAGGCGCGGATCGACCAAGGGCTGCACGGCGGCGCGACGGAGGGCGCGGGGTCGGACCAGCGGTAGGGGGCCAGCGTCCGACTATGCCTTATCCGTCACCCCGGCCTTGTGCCGGGGTCCAACCGTCTTCGCGTGTTTACGGTTCGGGTGAGCGCATCACCCTCAGTACATTCCCAAGGCGGCTGTTCCGGCCATGCCTACTTCCCGCGCGGAAGCACGCGGGGTGGGTTGGGCCCCGGCACGAGGCCGGGGTGACGGTCAGGTTCGATCTGGATCTCATCCATACCGCTCCCGCAACGCCGTTTTGAGCAGCTTTCCCGTCGCGGTGTGTGGCAGCTCGTCGACGAAGGCCACCCGGTCGGGGAGCCACCACTTCGCCACGACCGTTGAGAGGTGCGCAAGCACGTCCGCCTCGCTCACCGCCGCGCCCGGCTTGGCGACAACGAGCAGCAGCGGGCGCTCGTCCCATTTCGGGTGCGGCACCCCGATCGCCGCCGCTTCCGCGACGCCGGGACAGCCCATCGCCGCGTTCTCCAGTTCCACCGAGCTGATCCACTCGCCGCCCGACTTGATCACGTCCTTGGCGCGGTCGGTGATCTGCATCGTGCCGTCGGGGTGGAGCACCGCGACGTCGCCCGTGTCGAACCAGCCATCCGCGTCGACCGCGTCCGCGTCCGCCTTGAAATAGCGCTGGACCACCCACGGCCCCCGCACCTCCAGCCGCCCCGCGCTCACCCCGTCGCGGGGCAGCTCGCGACCGTGGTCGTCCACGACGCGCAGCTCGATGCCGAACGGGATCTGCCCTTGCCGCGCGACCAGGTCTACCTGCTCGTCAAAGGTCATCGCGTCCCAGTGCGGCGGCGGCGCGCCCGCGGTGCCGACGGGCGAGGTCTCGGTCATGCCCCATAGATGCGCGACCTCCACCCCCATCCCCATCAGCCGCGCGATCATCGCGCGCGGCGCGGCCGAGCCGCCGATGGTGGCCAGCCTGAGCGTGGGCAGCGTCTCTCCCGTCGCGTCCAGATGCGCGAACAGGCCGAGCCACACCGTCGGCACCCCCGCGGAGTGCGTCACCGCCTCGCGTCGCATCAGCCCGCACAGTACCGCCGCCTCGTTCACCGCGGAGAACACGAATTTGCACCCTGCGATCGCGCCCGCCAACGGCAGGCCCCAGGCGGCGGCGTGGAACATCGGCACCACCGGGAGCACCACCGCGCGCGAGGACAGGTTGAACACCGACGGCGCGACCTCCGCCATCGCGTGGAGCACCGTCGAGCGATGCTCATACAGCACGCCCTTGGGGTCGCCGGTGGTGCCGCTGGTGTAGCAGAGCATGCACGGCGCGCGCTCCGGGCCCTCGACCCAGGCATAGTCGCCGCTTTCTGGCGCGAGCAGCGCGGCGAAGCCGTCCGGCCCTTCGCTGTCCATGACGACATAGCGCTCGATCGTCGTCCACCGCGCGCGCAACCGATCGACGATTGGCTGAAACGCGCAATCGTAGAACAGCACGCGATCCTCGGCGTGGTTCGCGATGTAGACCAGCTGCTCGTCGAACAGCCGCGGGTTGATCGTGTGGACGACCCCGCCCATCCCGATCACGCCATACCAGGTCGCGAGGTGGTGCGCGTGGTTCATCGCCAGCGTCGCGACGCGGTCCCCGGGCCGGATACCTAGCCGCTCCAGCGCCTGCGCCAGCCGCTTGGCGTCATGTGTGATGCCCGCCCAACTCGTCCGCGTCTCGCCCCCGTCGGCCCAGCGGGTGACGATCTCGCGCCCGCGATGCTCGCGCGCGGCG
The DNA here is from genome assembly GCA_964247225.1 of uncultured Sphingomonas sp. Lineage (GTDB taxonomy): Bacteria > Pseudomonadota > Alphaproteobacteria > Sphingomonadales > Sphingomonadaceae > Sphingomonas. Next base: position 6,427 of record CAXTTU010000052.1, read on the forward strand.
TGGTCGAGCAGGCGAGGCACGCGGAGCTCGTAGTCCTGCATCGCGCCGAGGTTCACGCGCTCTCCCCTATCCGACCAATGCCAGCCTCGTTTCGGAGGTCTTCAGCTCAACTGCCGACACGCCGTGCATCGCCTCGATCCGCGCCGCAAGCTCACCATCTAGGAGATAGTCGCGGCCGAGCAGCAACAGCGCCTCCCCGCCCTCGCCCAGCGCCACCCGCGCGCGCACCTCGCCGCGCGCGCCGCGATGGTCGGCGAGCAGCGCACCTAGCGAGGCAAATACGCCCGGGTCGGACACGATCACCTCCATCGCGAACCGCGCGCTGGCGGCGAGCGTCTCGAACGGCTGAATACGGCGCACCGTCACGCGCGGCGCGTCCTCGCCCGGGCGGCGGTCGAGCTCCGCCGTCACCAGCCCGCAGCCGCCCGCCCGCGCGGCGTCCTCCAGGTCCTTGGCGACCGCGTCATCGAAGCAGGTCGCGACATATTGCCCGCTCGCGTCCGACAGCGTCGCCATCAGATATTTGCGTCCCCGCGCCGAGGTCCGCCAACGCGTGTCCTCGACCAGCGCTGCGAGCGTCGCGCCCGCGCGTCCGCCGTCGTCGGGGATCGCCAGCTCGCCGAGCGAGGCATAGGCGCGCGCGCCGTGCATCTTTGCCAGGTGCCGATGCCGGTCGACCGGGTGCGCGGCGAAGTAGAAGCCGAATGCCGCTTTCTCCTGCTCCATCCGCTCGGCCAGGCTCCAGCGTGCGGTCTGAGGCAGCTTGATCGCGTCGCTGCCCGCGTCCGCCTCGCCGAACAGCCCGTGCTGGCCGCTGGTTCGGCCCTCATGCGTACGCTGCGCGATCGCGAGGATCGTCTCGGCGGCGGCGTGGAGCCCCGCGCGGTTCGGCTCCAGCGCGTCGAACGCGCCTGCGGCGACCAGCGTTTCAAGCTGGCGCTTGTTGATCGCGCGCGGGTCGAGCCGGCGGGCGAGATCGTCGATGCCCGCAAACGCCCCGCCCGCGTCGCGCTCGGCGACGAGCCGGTCCATCGCGCCTCCGCCCACCGATTTGAGCGCCGCGAGCGCGTAGCGGACGGCGAGCCCGTCCCCGCTCACCTCCACCCCGAACTCAGCGCCGCTGCGGTTGATGTCCGGCGGGAGCATTTCCACCCCCAGCCGCCGCGCGTCCTCGACGAACACGCCGAGCTTATCGGTCAGGTCGCAATCGAAGCACATCGACGCCGCGTAGAACTCGTGCGGGTGATGCGCTTTCAGCCACGCGGTCTGATAGGCGAGCAACGCATAGGCGGCGGCGTGCGACTTGTTGAACCCATAGCCGGCGAACTTGTCGATCAGGTCGAACAGCGCGTTCGCTTCGGCGGGCGGGATGCCGTTGACCGTGCCGCAGCCTTCGACGAAGCCCGCCCGCTGCGCGTCCATCTCCGCCTGCACCTTTTTGCCCATCGCGCGGCGGAGCAGGTCGGCCCCGCCGAGGCTGAAGCCCGCGAGCACCTGCGCGGCCTGCATCACCTGTTCCTGATAGACGAAGATGCCGTACGTCTCGGCCAGGATCGGCTCGAGCAGCGGGTGCGGATAGTCGATCCGCTCCGTGCCGTTCTTGCGACGGCCGAAGCTCGGGATGTTGTCCATCGGGCCGGGGCGGTAGAGCGACACCAGCGCGATGATGTCGCCGAAGTTGGACGGGCGCACCGCCGACAGCGTCCGCCGCATCCCTTCCGATTCGAGCTGGAACACGCCCACCGTATCGCCGCGCTGGAGCAGCTCGTACACCGCCGGGTCATCCCATGCGAGCGCGTCGAGATCGACCTGCAACCCACGCCGATCAAGCAGTTGCACGGCTTTCTTCAGAACCGACAGCGTCTTGAGGCCGAGAAAGTCGAACTTCACCAGCCCCGCGCCCTCGACATATTTCATGTCGAACTGCGTCACCGGCATGTCGGAACGCGGGTCGCGGAACAGCGGCACCAGCTCGGCGAGCGGACGGTCGCCGATCACCACGCCCGCCGCATGGGTGGACGCGTGGCGCGGCATCCCCTCCAGCTTGATCGCGAGATCGAGCAGCCGCTTCACGCCATTGTCGTTGGCGTATTCGCGCGCGAGTTCGCTGACGCCGTTGAGCGCGCGCTTCAGGTCCCACGGGTCGGTCGGGTGATTGGGCACCAGTTTCGCCAGCCTGTCGACCTGGCCATAGCTCATCTGCAGCACGCGGCCCGTGTCTTTGAGCACCGCGCGCGCTTTCAGCTTTCCGAAGGTGATGATCTGCGCGACTTGGTCACGCCCGTATTTCTCTTGAACGTAGCGGATCACCTCCCCGCGCCTGGTTTCGCAGAAATCGATGTCGAAGTCGGGCATCGACACACGCTCGGGGTTGAGGAATCGCTCGAACAGCAGCCCGAGTTCGAGCGGGTCGAGATCGGTGATCGTCAACGACCACGCGACGACGGAGCCCGCGCCCGACCCGCGCCCCGGGCCGACGGGGATGTCGTTCTCCTTGGCCCATTTGATGAAGTCGGCGACGATCAGGAAATAGCCCGGGAAGCCCATCTGGATGATGACGTCGAGCTCGAAGTCGAGCCGGTCGCGGTAAGGCTTCTGCCATTCATCACCCGACTTGCCGGACAGCTCGGCAATACGCCGCAACCTCGCCTCCAGCCCCGCCCGCGCATCCCGCCGCAGCGCCTCCGCCTCCGCCGCCGGGTCGCCCGCGAGGCTCGGCAGGATCGGCTTGCGCTTGGGGGCCGCCACCGCGCACCGCCGCGCGACCAGCAGCGTGTTGTCCACCGCCTCGGGCAGGTCGGCGAACAGCTCGCGCATTTGGGCGGCGGGCTTCATCCACGCGTCGGGGCAGCTCTTCGGCCGCTCGTCGCTGTCGAGATAAGTCGAGCTGGCGATGCACAGCATCGTGTCGTGCGCCTCGCCGAACGAGCGCTCCGCGAAGCAGCACGGGTTGGTCGCGACCAGCGGCCAGCCGCGTTGATAGGCGAGGTCGATAAGGTGCGGCTCGGCCTCCGTCTCGACCGTGTCGTCGCGGCGGACCAGCTCGACGAACAGCCGGTCGGGGAACACCGCGCCGAGCCGGTCGGCATAGGCGAGCGCCGCGTCCCGCTGCTCCTCCGCGAACAAGCGGGCCAGCGCCCCTTCCCCGCCCGCCGTCAGCGCGATCAGCCCTTCGGCATGCCGTTCCAGCACAGCGAAGTCGACATGCGGCGCCTGCTCTCCCGGTCGCCCGAGATGCGCGATCGACACCAGCGCACACAGGTTGGCGTAGCCCGCCTCGTCCTGCGCATAGAGCGCAAGCCAGTCGATCACCGGCGCCGCGCCCTCCGGCTCGTCGGGGCGGAGCACGCCCAGCATCGCACCGATCACCGGCTGCACCCCCGCGCCCTTCGCCGCGTCGGAGAAGGCCATCGCGGCATAAAGCCCGTTGCGGTCGGTCAACGCAGCGGCGGGAAAACCGAGCTTCGCGGCCTGCTTGGCGATGTCCTTGGGTTCGATCGCGCCGTCGAGCATCGTGTAGGAGGAGAAGATGCGGAGCGGCACGAACCCGGAATGCGACATGGGCGTTCTATGGGGCGCGCCGGTGATTCGCGAAAGGCGCTTCGGGAGTGAAGCCATGGCGACACGGGTGGAGTTGGGCGCGGGCTGGGGCTGGTTGCTGGCCTCGGGCGCGGTGTCGATGGTGCTGGGCGTGCTGGCGCTAATCTGGCCGTTCTCGGCGACGTTGGCGGCGACGCTGGTCGTCGGCTGGCTGTTCCTGATCGCGGGCGCGTTCGCGCTGGTGGGAGCGTTCGCGGGACGTGGGCACCGGCGGCGCAACTACCTGCTCCTCTACGGCGCGCTGTCCGTCGTCGCGGGGCTATTGTTGATCCTGCACCCCTTCTCCGGCGCGCTGTCGCTGACGCTGCTGGTCGCGGTGTGGCTGGCGGTGCGCGGGGCGCTGGAGATCGCGCACGGCGTCCGCGACGCGCGCGGGCGGGTAGCGGAAATCGTGCTCGGCGTGGTCAATCTGCTGTTCGCGGCGTGGATCGTGACGACGTTAGGCTGGACCGCGGTGACGCTGCCAGGCTATTTCCTCGCCTTTGCGTTCCTGTTCGGCGGCGGGACGGAGATCGCCGCCGCGCTCCACCACCGCCGGGGTGCGCCCGCGTTCGCGAGGAGCGGCGTCTAGAGCAGCGCCTCGATGTCGCGGCGCAGATCCTCGGGCCTGGTCGTGGGCGCATAACGGCGCACCACTTTGCCCTTTCGGTCGACGAGGAACTTGGTGAAGTTCCACTTGATTGACTTGAGCCCCATCAGCCCGGGCGCGTCGCTCTTGAGTCGCTCGAACAGCGGGTCCGCATTCGCGCCGTTGACGTCGACCTTGGCGAACACGGGAAAGGTCACGTCATAGGTCAGCGAGCAGAAGCTCGCGATTTCCGCCGCGTCGCCCGGCTCCTGCGCGCCGAACTGGTTGCACGGAAAGGCGAGCACCTCGAACCCGCGCGGCCCCAGCTCGCGGTGGAGTGCCTCCAGCCCAGCGTATTGCGGCGTGAACCCGCATTTTGATGCCGTGTTGACGATCAACAGCACCTTGCCCGCATACGCGCTCAGCGGCGCGGGCGAGCCGTCGGCGGCGCGGACGGTAACGTCTGTGATGGCGGTCCTACCGCTCTCCATGTCGCGCGAGCAGGAATTGGAGATTCTGCCGTACCCCAGGCCATTCGCGATCGATGATTGAATAGGCGACGCTGTCGCGCACCCGCCCGTCCGCCTTCACTCCATGTCCCCGGAGCACACCCTCGCGTTGCGCGCCGAGCCGTTCGATCGCCGCCTGGCTACGGCGATTGAGCAGGTCGGTCCGAAACTGGACGCACTGGCAGCCGAGCACATCGAACGCATGGGTGAGCAGGAGCAGCTTGACCTCCGTGTTGACGCCGGTCCGCTGCACCGACGTCGCATAAAACGTCCCGCCGATCTCCACGCGCGCGTTCGCCTCGCTCATCCGCATAAAGCGGGTGCTCCCCACCATCGCGCCACTCGCGTCGAGGACAGCAAACGGGAGCGCGCGACCATAGTCCCGCTCGGCAAACGTCGCCGCCAGCCAGCTGTCCGCATCCTTCAGCTGCGACACGCTCGCATAGAAGGTGTCCCACAAGCCATCCGCCGATGCGACCGCGACCAGCGCATCCTTGTCGCTCGCCGCGAGCGCCCTCAATGTGACATACCGCCCCACCAGCGTCGGCGTCTCGCGCCAGGCGCTCACGTCAGCACCCCCTCGTGCAGCCGCAGTACCCGGTCCATCTTCGACGCCAACCGCTCGTTATGGGTCGCGACCAGCGCGGCGCTCCCTTCCTCGCGCACGAGGCGGAGGAACTCGGCGAGAACCTTGTCCGCGGTATGCTCATCGAGATTGCCGGTGGGCTCGTCGGCGAGCACCAAAGCGGGCCGGTTCGCGAGCGCGCGCGCGACGGCGACCCGCTGCTGCTCGCCCCCCGATAGCTGCGCGGGGCGATGGGTGAGACGGTGCGACAGGCCGAGCGCGCCAAGCAAGGCGGCGGCGCGCGTGTCCGCTTCCGCCCTCCCCGCGCCCTTTACCAGCTGGGGCAGGACCACGTTCTCGACCGCGGTGAAGTCGGGGAGGAGGTGGTGGAACTGGTACACGAAGCCGAGGCTGTCGCGCCGGAGCAAGGTGCGCCCATGCGCGTCGAGCCGCGCCGCCTCCACCCCGCCGATCCGGATCGAGCCCGCGAACCCGCCCTCGAGTAGCCCGACCGCCTGGAGCAAGGTCGACTTGCCCGAGCCCGATGGCCCCAGCAGCGCGACGATCTCACCCGGCGCGACCTGGAGATCGACCGCGCGCAACACCTCGATCGTCTCGTCCCCCTGGCGAAAGCTGCGCGCCAGCGCGGCGGTGGCGAGGACGGGCGCGCTGTCACTCATAGCGCAGCACCTGCACCGGGTCCGTCCCCGCCGCCTTGAACGCCGGGTAGAGCGTGGCGAGGAAGCTCAGCAGCAACGCGGTCGCGGCGATGCCGATCACCTCGGCGGGGTCGGTCTTGCTCGGCAGCTCGGTCAGGAAGCGGATCGATGGGTCCCACAGGTTCTGCCCGGTCAGATACTGGACCGCGTTGACCACACCCTGCCGGAAATACAACGCGACGAAACCGAGCAGCAGCCCCGCCACCACGCCCAGCGCGCCGATCGTCGTCCCCACCAGCATGAAGATGCGCAGCACCGCCCCGCGCGTCGCGCCCATCGTGCGCAGGATGGCGATGTCGCGCGTCTTGGAGCGGGCGAGCATGATGAGGGAGGAGGCGATGTTGAAGGCGGCCACGAGGATGATGATGCTCAGCACGCAGAACATCGTCACCCTTTCCACGGAAAGCGCGTCGAACAGCGAGGCGTTGGTCTGCCGCCAGTCGGCGATCACCGCATCCGCGGCTACTTTCGCGCGCAGCGGCGCGAGGATCGGGCCGACCTTGTCCGCGTCGGTCGTGCTGACCTCAACCATGCTGACCGCGTCGCCGAACAACAGCAGTTGCTGCGCGTCCTCGATCGGCATCACCACATATGCCTTATCGTAGTCATAGACGCCAATCTCGAAGATCGCCGCGACCCGGTAGTTGACGATGCGCGGCACGGTACCGAAAGGCGTGCTCTGCCCCGCGGGATTGATGATCGAGATTTCCGTGCCAATTTCCGCGCCCAGCGCCTCGGCGAGCCTGGAGCCGATCGCGACATTGCCGCTGCCCGGGGTAAGTTCGGCGAGACTGCCCGAGACCGGGCGCATGCTGGTGTTGGCGCGGATGTCGCTCACGCGCAGCCCGCGGACCAGCACCGCCTGCACCCGGCCGTTATAGCTCGTCATCAGCGGCTGTTCGATCAGCGGGATCGCGCGGGTGACGCCCGGGGTCGCGCGCGCCTCTGCCGCGACGCGCCGCCAGTCGGCAAGCCGCCCGCCAAAGCCCTCCACCACCGCATGACCGTTGAGCCCGACGATCTTGTCGAACAGCTCCGCCCGAAAGCCGTTCATCACGCTCATCACGATCACCAGCGCGGCGACCCCGAGCATCACCGCGCCGAGGCTGAACGCGGCGACGACGACGATGAACCGCTCCCCCTTGCCGGGCAGCAGGTAGCGCCGGGCGATCATCCGTTCGTAG
>CAXTTU010000053.1:0-13416 GCA_964247225.1 uncultured Sphingomonas sp.
CCGCACCACCTATTACCCGTTTGCCGATGACGGGCAGCGCTCCTTCGTCGACCTGAACTCGATCCAGAAGAGCTCGATCGATCGGGTCGAGGTGCTCAAGGACGGCGCGTCGTCCACCTATGGCGCGGACGCGATCGGCGGCGTGGTCAACATCATCACCCGCAAGCAGATCACGGGCGTCGAGGGCACGGTCGAGGGCGGCATTTCCGAGCGCGGCGACGGCGGCGAACAGCGCGCGATCCTGAGCGCGGGCTATGGCGACCTGTCGACGCAGCATTTCAACGCCTATGTCACCGGCGAGTATGAGCATGACAGCTACATCGCCGCCAGCGCCCGGCCGTTTCCGTACAACACCACCGACCTGAGCTCGATCGGCGGCGACGACAACAATGTCGGCGCGTTCGGCGGCTTCGGCACCCGGTTCGGCACCACCACCGCAGTGGTTCGCCCCGCCACCTACACGCCCGGCAACATCCTCAGCGGCGTCGCTGTCCCAGGGCAGCCGACGCTGATCCTGAGCCCGACGGGATGCGGAGCAGGGCAGATCACGCACAACGACGCGAGCGGGGCGTATTGCGAGCAGAACACCGCCCCGTACGGCACGATCCAGCCCGAACAGACCCGCTATGGCGTGACCGGCCACATCACCGCCGACCTTGGTTCGGCGCAGGCCTATCTGACCGGCACTTATTACCGCAGCGATGTCTTCTCGACCTTTGCGCCGTCCACCATTCGCCAGCAGAACCCGATCAATTCCCGCAACATCGTCCTGCCCGCGCTGCTCGCCAACGGCCAGATCAACCCGCAGGACTCCTATGCGGGGCAGGGGCTGGGCGCGGAGCTGTCCTATTCCTTCGGCGACCTGCCCAACACCTCGCGGACGCGCAACAACCTGTATCGCTTTGCGGGTGGCATCGCGGGCAAGTTCGGTGGCGGATGGAGCTATTCGGCCGATCTGACCTTTGCCAGCAGCGTGCTGACCGGCACCAACACCGGCTATCTCAACATCGCCGGGCTGACCAACGCGATCAACAACGGGACCTACAATTTCCAGAACCCGTCGCTCAACACCGCGGCGGTGCTGGCGCAGATATCACCCGCCGTGAGCTCGCGCGCGCGCAGCGAGCTGGCGATGGGTCAGGCGGTGATCACCAAGGCGCTGTTCGATCTGCCGGGCGGCCCGCTCCAGATCGGCATCGGCGGATCGGTGCGGCGCGAGGTGCTGAACAACCCCAACGCCAATGTCGGCAACGCGTTTCTCGGGCTGAACGCGGTCACCGCGTCCGGTCGGCGGACGGTGGCGGCGGGGTATTTCGAGATCAACGCACCGGTGCTGAAGCAGCTCGAGCTCGACGCCTCGGGCCGGTACGACCATTATTCGGAAGGGTTCGGTCGCTTCTCGCCCAAGATCGGCGCGAAGTTCACGCCGATCCGCCAGCTCGCGCTGCGCGGCACCTATTCGCAAGGGTTCCGCGCGCCCAGCTTCGCCGAATCGTTCACCGGCGCGGTGGTCGGCTACACCACCGCCACCCCGCCCGATGCGGTGATCGCGGCGCACAACAACGACGCCTATGTCAAATCCTACGCGTTCGGGTTCAACACCGCTTCCAATCCGGCGCTGAAGCCCGAACTGTCGCGCAGCTTCACCGGGGGCGCGGTGGTGCAGCCGCTCGGCTGGCTCAGCTTCACCGCGGACTATTATAACATCCGCAAGACGCAGGTGATCACCGGCGGCCCGCTCGCCGGCGCGGCGGTGGCGGCCTTTTATGCGGGCGCCGCGCTGCCGGCCGGCTACACGGTCACGCTCGACGACCCCGATCCGCTCGCCCCCAATGCGATCCGCAAGGTGCTGATCGTCAACTCGCCATATGAGAACGCGGCGTCGATCCTGACCTCGGGCCTCGACGTGTCCGTACTCGCGCACCTGCGCCCGGTGCATGGCGTCAAGTTCACCAGCCAGCTGGAGGGGACGGAGATCTTCAACTACAATTTCCGTGCCTGCACCGACAACACCGACCCGAACTGCGCGACCCAGCATTATGTCGGGACGCAGGCGCCTTACATATTGTCGTCGGGCGCGGGGACGCCGCGCTGGCGCGCCAACTGGCAGAACACGGTGGAGGTCGGCCCGCTCTCGCTGAGCGGCACCGCCTATTACGTCAGCGGGTACAAGACGGTCGCCGAGGACCAGAACGGCGTCGGTGCGCGAAGCTGCGACACGCAGCTCTATGATCCGACGCTGGGCACGCAGTTCTGCCATACCAAGGGCTATTTCGACTTCGACTTGGTCGGGCAGTTGCGGGTCAACGACAAGTTCACGTTTTATGTCAACGTCATCAACCTGTTCGACGCGTCCGCGCCGCTCAATCCGGCAAACTATGCGGCGACGAACTACAACCCGACCTGGTCGCAGAGCGGCATCATCGGCCGGTTCTTCCGCGCAGGAGCGAACTTCAAGTTCTGAAGCCTAGCCAGCTCGGTGTCGGCCCTGTACCCGGAACTCGCGCGGGATCTAAACTTCAATCCCGAAAGTTCGCGCGCGGCAGGGCGGCATCTCTCGACCACCGTCCAAGGGTCCATCGGGCTTGTCGCGCTTGATCGGCAGATTCGACGCCGATACGTTCGGGGTTGCATTGGCGAGGCGTGCTCCGACGTGGACGGCGGCGTAACCTCCGGACCTCCGGAATCGAATGGGTGAGGACGATCACCTTGTGAAAGGCCTCTGCATGAACCGTAACCGCATTCTGCTCGCCCTGCTGACCCTGCCCGGCGCGGGCGCGCTTGCTTTGCTGGCGGGTGCCACGGGCACCGGGCGGGCCACCGCCGCCCCGACCGGTCGCCTTCATGTCGTGGAGCTGTTCCAGAGCCAAGGCTGTTCCGACTGCCCGCCCGCCGAGACCAACCTCAACGCGATCGCCGACGACCCCAACATCCTCGCCTTGTCCTATGGCGTGACCTATTGGGACCAGCTCGGGTGGAAGGACATTTTCGCGTCGCCGCAGTTCACCGCGCGCCAGTGGGAGTATGCCAAGCGCCGGGGTCGCGGCAATGTCTGGACGCCGCAGGTTTATGTCGATGGCCAGGCCGATCTGGTCGGCAGCAATCGCCGTCAGCTCGACCAGACCATCGCCGCGGCGCGGGTCGGCGGCCCGGCACTCGCAATGGCCGGTGGCCGGATCGCCGTGAGCGCCAGCGCTGCGCGCGCGACGCCCGCTACCGTGTGGGTGGTCCATTACGACCCGCGCACGCTCAACGTGCCGATCCGCGCCGGCGAGAATGGCGGTCGCACGCTGCCGCACAGGAACATCGTGCGCGAACTGGTGTCGGTGGGCCGTTACGACGGGCATTCCGCGAGCTTCGCCTTGCCCGCCGCCCGGGCCGGGCTCGCCACCGCCGTCCTGGTGCAGGACGGGCCGGGGGGCGCGATCATCGCCGCCGCCAAGGCATGACATAGATGACGGCCGACGCGGCCGAGGACGAATGGGGGCGGTTGATGGCCGCGGCCCAGGACGGGCATGGCGGCGCTTATCACCGGCTGCTCGAAGAGGTGCGCGGCTGGCTGCTGCGCTTCTACTCCCGACGGCTGCCGCCCGGGATGGTGGAGGACGCGGTCCAGGACACGTTGATCGCCATTCACCAGAAACGGCACACCTATGACCGCGCTCGTCCGTTCAAACCGTGGCTGGGCGCGGTCGCGCGATACAAATGGATTGACCGCCTGCGCTCCATAAGCCGCGCACCGACCGACCCGCTGGACGAGGACATCGCGGTCGATGACCATGAGCGTGCGGTTGTCAGCGCGACGTTGCTGGAGCAGCTGATGGCGGAGCTGAAGCCCGCGCAGGCGTCGGTGATCCGGCTGGTCAAGATCAATGGCTGTTCCATCGATGAGGCGAGCGTGCGGACAGGGCAGTCGAGCGCGCTGGTCAAGGTCAACATTCACCGTGGCATCGCCAAGCTGTCGGCGATGATCCAAAGGCAAGCCCATGCGGAATGAGTTCTCGATCGAGGAGCTGGTCACCGACCTGCGCCCCGTCCGCTGCCGCTCGCCGTGGCGCGATGCTGCCCTGCTGGTGAGCGTCGCCGTTGTCGAACTGGCGGTCTATCACCTGCTCGGGTTCAAGCGCCCGGATTTCGCGCAGGCGATGTACGGCGCGTCCTTGTCGTGGAAGCTGGGCAGTCTGCTGCTGATCGCGCTGACCGCGGTCGCGACGGCGCTCCGGTCGCTCGCGCCCGAGCGGTCGCCCCGGATCGGCCTGCGTGGAGTCGCGGCAGCGGTCGTGCTCGCGCTGCTGGCGGGGGCTGCGCTCGGCGGGCTGCCGTCGTCGCTGGCCGACGCCGCCCGGCGACTGAACTGGCGCGATGGGCTGGCCTGCGTGAAGGACATGGTTCTCCTGTCAATCCCGCCGGCGGTCGCCTTCGCCCTGCCGGCGCGGCGCGGCGCGCCCACCGACATCGGCGGCACCGCGCTGGCGGCCGGGTTGTGGGCGGCCGGGTGGGGAGCGTTCGTGTTCGCCTTTGCGTGCCCGTCCGACGACCCGTTCTACATCGCGGTGTGGTTTGCGGTGGGCTGTGGCTTCACGGCCTTGGTCGCTCGGCTGGTCATTGCACGCCTCGCGCGCTGGTGAGGGGCGGCGGCGCGACCTCGGGCGGAAGCGGGGGCAGGGCGGCCCAGGGCAGGTCCCGATGCAGCGCCAGCGACCAGCGGGTCAGCCAAGTGTCGCCGTCCTGCCCCACATACGGGTCGGCAATCCGATAAGCCGGGTCGCGCATCGCCGCCGCGAGCGTCACGAAGCTGAGCTGCTGGTCGCGCAAGACGGTTGCGAGCTCACCGATCGTGTCGGCGTTGAGACGGCTGGCGTGGAGCAGCATCACGAACGCGGGGCGACGACCGAGCAGCCCGAACGCGGCGGCGCGGTACCAGGCGACGACCCGGCGGCTATGGTCGAGATAGGCCAGCCGCACCCGCCCCGCCGCGCTCGCGTCGCCGCGCGCGAGCGCCGCGTCATAGGCGGCGGCGAACCGGTAATCCGAACTCTCCATCGTCACCGGCGCGACCTCGTACCCCGCCGACCGCAGCCAGTCCGCGAACCCCTGCTTCGCCTCCGCGGTCGGCCCGGTCTCGTTGTACGGGTAGCGCCACCAATGCTCGCGCCGTCCCCGCGTCGCCAGCAGCGCGCGCGTCACCGCATCGCCCGCCGCGGCGTCGGCGAGGTAGGCGGGGAGCGGCGTCGCGGTGAAGCTGAGGTGCGAATAGCCGTGATTGCCCAGGTCCATCCCCGCGTCGAGCCAGGCGGTGAGCAGCGCCACCCCGGCAGGCCGGTCGGGCCCGGCGAGCTTGATCTCGTTGACGAACCCGGTCGCGGGAATGTGCGCCCGGCGCAGCCCCGCGAGCAGCCGCTCGGTGACCGCGCGCGCCTCGGGGCTGGAGGTGGGCGTGTTGACCACCGGCAGGTCGTCGAACGTGACCGCCACCGGTTCGGCGGAAGCGGTCCGGGCGAGCAACGCGACCGCAAGCAAGCTCAAGCGACGAACGACACGCATGTAAGCGGCTCCTTGCGGAGGGGAGGGGGTTACGCCAAGATCGGGCCATGTCACGATATACTGACGCAGCGCGCCACGATCACGTCTATCTCGGCGAAGGGCACGGGCAGAACGAGCGCCGTACCTGGCTCGTCATCGCGGTCTGCTCCGCGATGATGGTGGTCGAGATCGTCGGCGGTTATCTGTTCGGCTCGATCGCGCTGGTCGCGGACGGGTTGCATATGTCGACCCATGCGGGCGCGATGCTGCTGGCGGCGCTCGCCTATCGCTATGCGAGCCGCCACGCGCGCGACCCGCGGTTCAGCTTCGGGACGGGCAAGCTCGGCGACCTGGCCGGCTTCACCAGCGCGATCGTGCTGGCGATGATCGCGCTGTTGATCGGCTATGAGTCGGTCACCCGGCTGTTCGCGCCCGAGCCGATCCGCTTCGGCGAGGCGATCCCGATCGCGGTGCTGGGCTTGGGCGTCAACGCGGTCAGCGCATGGCTGCTGGGCGGGGGGCATCACCACGGCCACGATCACGGGCACGCGCACGACCACGATCACGATGGGCGCGACCACGACCATCACGACCACGACCACGCGCATCATCATCACGGCCACGCCGCCCATCACCACGCGCACCATCGCGACAACAACATGCGCGCGGCGCTGGTGCATGTGCTGGCGGATGCGGCGGTGTCGGTGGTGGTGATCGCCGGGCTGATCCTCGCGCGCGCGTTCGGGTGGTTGTGGATGGACCCGGTCGCGGGACTGGTCGGATCGGTGGTGATCGCCACCTGGAGCTGGGGGCTGATGCGCGACACGGGCGCGATCCTGCTCGACATGACGCCCGACGCCCGCCTCGCCGAGCAGCTGCGCCGCGAGGTGGAGGCGGAGGGGGACCGGGTCGCGGACCTGCATCTGTGGCGGCTCGGCCCGGGGCATCTGGGCGCGATCGTGTCGATCGACGCGACGGGCGAGCGCGACGTGCGCTTCTACCGCGAGCGGCTAGCTCGGCTGCCGTCGTTGTCGCACCTCACCGTGGAGGTGCTCCACCCTGGCTGAACGAGGAAAGCGCAAGCGTCACCCGGGCCAGACCCGGGTGACGATCCGCGGTCAGAGCGCCTTGGAGATGCCCGCGAAGAACCCGCGCCGCGGGCCATATTGCGGAGCACCGACGCCGACGCCGCCGCCGTTGCGTATCTCGTAGACATGGTCGCCGGCGTTGACGACATCGAAGCGCACGGTGATGCCCGGGCCGGCTAGCCGGTACGACGCCGACACGTTCACCTGAGCATAGGGCGGGAGCTTGCCGCCGTTGGGGATGACGCTGCCGTCCGCCAGTGTGGCGTCGGTCCTCAGCCCCGAGCCGTAGAAGCTGTCGGCGCTGAGCTTGAGCCCGCTCAGCCCGCCACCGAACGAGTAGGCAATGCCCCCCGACGCGGTGAAGCGCTGGTCATGGTCGAGGAAGATGTAGTTGCGGCTGATATAGGCAAGGTCGCCGGGGTCGAAATTATACTCGTTCGACGTGATCAGACGCCCCCGCGCGATCGCGTAGCCGAAATTGGCATAGGCGAGCAGCCCGTTGGCGGTGTAGCTCGCATTCGCCTCGACACCCTGAATGCGCCCGTTGCGGTAGTTGAACGGCGTCAGGATGATCGGCGCGCCGAACTGGCCCTCGTCGATCAGGTTGCGCGAGCGGCGATAGTAGCCGTCGACCCCGAAGGTGAACGCATTGCCCAGCTTCTGCTGATAGCCGAGGTCGAAATAGTCCTGACGCTCGGCAAATGGCGTGGTGTTGGGGACCGAGCCGTCCGGATTGACGTTGGTCGCCGCCGCGCTAGTGCCATTGAACTTGGCGATCGTGTTGGTCGCGACCAGCTCGAACGGCGGCGGCGAGAAATAGCGCGCATAGCCGCCATGGATCGTCGCGCCGCCCTGCTGGAAGACGAGGTTGGCGCGCGGGGAAAAGCCGCTCTCGGCGCGGAAACCGGCATAATGGTCATAGCGGCCACCGACGTTGAAGGTGAGCTGGCGGGAGAGCTTCAGCTCGTCCTGCAGGTACACGCTCTCCGTCCACTCGGTCTTGCCGCTATTGTCGATGATGTTGATGGGCTCGCCCGACTGCGCGCCGGTGGCGTCAACCGGGAACACCGAAGTGGTCGTGCGGGTGGTGCCGCGGTCGCGCGAGATCACCACCCCGCCGCGTAGCGTGTTGGCGCTGCCCAATTTGTAGGCGCCGTCGAACTGCGCGTAGATCGCGAAGTCCTGCTTGTACGCCTGCTGTGCCTGGCCGTTGAACAACAGCTCGCCCAGCGTGTCGGGGCGGTAGCGGAGTGAGGAATAGCGCGCCGACAGCGACGCCTGATAGGTGAGCGGGCCGGCGTCGTGGAGATAGGCGAACTGCCCGAACCCGGTCTTCTCCAGCTGCCGCTCGTTGAGGTTGTTGGACAGAAAGGCGCTATTGCCGCCTACCGTATAGGTGCCGTCGGGCTGGAGCCCCTTGGGGTTGGGGATCTGGAAATACTGATTCGAATAGCCGCCAACGAACGAAACGCGATCATTGTCGCTCAGCGTATGGTCGATATAGGTGAACGCCTGATACTGGTCCGAATGGTCGTGGAGCGGGATCACCGAGGCGTCGACGCCCTCAATGCCGCGATCGGTGCGGCGATAATCGCCCGAGACGAAGAAATTGGTGTTGCCGCTGTGCCCGCCATATTCGACGCTCGGCTCGACCGTGTTGAAGCTGCCGCCATAGAGCGACGCGGAGCCGCCATTGTCGAACAGGCCGCTCTTGGTGGTGATGTCGATCACCCCCGCGGTACGCAGCCCATATTGCGCGGGGAGGGCGCCCGTCAGCAGGCTGAACCGGTCGATCAAGCGAGGGCTCAGCGTCTGGCCGAACACCGC
Source organism: uncultured Sphingomonas sp. (assembly GCA_964247225.1). Lineage (GTDB taxonomy): Bacteria > Pseudomonadota > Alphaproteobacteria > Sphingomonadales > Sphingomonadaceae > Sphingomonas. The sequence goes on from CAXTTU010000053.1 coordinate 8,439, forward strand.
GATACCTTCGGGCAGGATGGTGCCATTGATGCGGTATTGCAGGTTGTTATGGTCGTCGCGGACGTGGAACTGGCCGAACCCGTCCTGGGTGACGCCGGGTAGCTGCAGCAGGATCTGGTTGAACTGCTGGTTGTCGCCCTGCGGCAACGCCTGAATTGTGGAATTGGTGATGGTGTAGCTCGTCCCACCGAGTGAGGGCTGGATCGAGGCGCGCGCGGCGTCGAGCCGATGCCCGGTCACCACCACATCGCGCGGCGCGTTGGGCGCGGTGCGGCTCGGCGCGGCGTCGGCGGGGGTCTGGCCCGAGTCCGCACCCGTCTGCGCCTCCGCTGTGTTGCCGGTGGTGTTGACCTGCGCAAGCACCCCCGTCGCATGAAGCGCGAGCACGCTGACGGCCAAGCCCAGAACCTTACGCATATCAACTCCTGAAAACCCGAGACGTCACTCCTAAGCAATGATGTAATGTATCACAACCGGGCGGGCATGACATTTGCGTCACCTCGAATGATGGCGTTGTGAGTGTGGCGGCAGGGCCACATCGCGATCGGCACCCCGGCTTGTCCTGAGCAAGTGATCCCGCTTACGCTAATGTCTATCCTACACCCCAAGCAGCTCGGAGCGTGACGGCCAGATGAAGACGGCGACGATGATGGGTTTGGCGCTGAGCGTGGCGACGGCGGCGATTGCGCAGGACAAGCCCGCGAGCGCTCCCGATGGCGACGCCAAGAGCGGTTCGGTCGAGGAGCGGCACCAGCGCAAGGTCAACGAGGCTGTCGCGGACGAATGGGCGACCATCCCCGCCAAGGAGACCGCGGTCACCACCGCGCACGCGATGAGCGCCGGCGGGCGGGCGATGAAGTACCACGCCACCGCGGGCACTGTGACGATCCGCGATGACGACGCCAAGCCGGTCGCGACGCTGTTCTACACCGCCTACACGCTCGATGGCGCGAACCCGGCGACGCGCCCGGTGACGTTCTTCTACAATGGCGGCCCCGGCTCGTCGTCGGTGTGGCTCCACATGGGCTCGTTCGCGCCGATGCGGGTCAAGACCGCCAACCCCGAATATATCCGCCCTGCGCCCTATGGTTTCGGGCCGAATCCGGACACCCTGCTCGACAAGACCGACATGGTGTTCCTCGACATGGTCGGCGCGGGTTACTCACGGCCCTTGGGCGACGCCAAGGGCAAGGACTTCTGGGGCGTCGACCAGGACGCGGACGCCTTTGCCAAGGCGATCATGCGCTGGACCACCAAGAACAGCCGCTGGACGTCGCCGAAGTTCCTGTTCGGCGAAAGCTACGGCACCACCCGCTCTGCCGCATTGGCGTACCAGCTGCAGGAGCGCGGCATGGCGATGAACGGCGTCGTGCTGCTGTCCTCAATCCTAAACTACGGGATCGAGCAGTCGGGGTACGACCAGACCTATATCAGCTATCTGCCGAGCTATGCGGCGACGGCGGCGTACCACCACAAGCTCGCGACGCCGCCCGCCGACCTGCCCGCCTTCCTCGCCGAAGTGCGTGCGTTCGCCAGCGGCCCCTATGCGCAGGCGCTGGCACAGGGGCAGAACCTGACGCCCGCACAGACGGACGCGATCGCGGCCAAGATGGCGAGCTATACCGGGCTCAGCGCGGAGTTCATCAAGCGCGCGAACCTGCGCGTCGACCTGGGCCGCTTCCAGAAGGAGCTGCTCCGCGACCAGCGGCTGACGGTCGGGCGGTTCGACAGCCGTTATACCGGCATCGACACCGACGCGGCGGGCGAGAGCCCCGAGTTCGACGCATCGGACACCGCGATCTCGTCCGCATTCATCTCGACGTTCAGCGATTATGTCACGCGCGAGCTCCATTACCAGACCGACGTGCCGTACCGCGTCGCGGCCTATGGCATGAAAGGTTTCGACTGGGACTGGAAGCACCGCGCGCCGGGGGCGAGCGATCCGCAGAACAACCCGGACGTCGCGGTCGACCTCGCCGCCGCGATCCGCACCAATCCGTATCTGAAAGTGCTGTCGCTCAACGGCTATTACGACATGGCGACGCCGTTCTTCGCGACCGAATATGACGTCGCGCACATGATGCTCGACGCGCCGCTGAAGGGGAATGTCCAGTTCCGTTACTACCCGTCCGGGCACATGATCTATCTCAATCCGGAGGCGCTGCATCAGCTTCATGGCGACCTCGCGTCGTTCTACGATACCACCGTCGGCGCGGCGGCGGCGGGGCGGTCGCCGGGGCAGGGACGGCAGCCGCGGTAAGAGGCGCGCTCGCCGCCACTGAGCCGTCGCGCAGCGGCGAACAGCCGCTCCCACCTGCAGGGCCTGTGAAATCGGGATGATATAGTGTAACCGGCCCGGCGATGCGGACAGCAACGGACCGAACTGCCCCATGACGATCCCCATCGCCGAAGGCGTCCCCGTGAGCGCACTGCAGCCGCTCGCGTTCGGCGCGGCGGCGAGTTGCGCGACGTTGCTCGGCGGTGCGCTGGGGCTGCGGCTCGCGCAACGGATCGTGCTGGTGCTCGGGCTGACCGCGGGCGTCGTGCTCGGGGTGGCGCTGTTCGATCTCGTGCCCGAGGCGCTGGCGCTCGCACCGCCGGGCCGGTCGCCGCGGGTGGTGCTGGCCTGGGTCGCGGCGGGGATCGGTGGCTATATGTTCTTCGAGCGGATGCTGCGCGGGGTGGAGCCGGCGCGGCGCTGGCGCGCGCATCTGGGGCCCGCGACGCTTACCGTTCACAGCCTGCTCGACGGATTGGGCATCGGGCTCGCATTTCGGGTGTCGCCGGAGGTCGGCGGCCTGGTCGCGCTCGCGGTGCTGACCCACGACATCGCCGACGGGGTCAATACGGTGAGCCTGTGCCTCGCGGCGGACCGTGAGCGGGCGGCGCGCGGCTGGCTGCTGGCCAACGGTGCCGCGCCGCTGGCGGGGGTGCTGATCGGGCTGGCGGTGCGCGTGCCGGGCCCGCTGCTCGCGCCGCTCATGGCGGTGTTCGCGGGCGTGTTCGTCTATATCGGCGCGTGCGAGCTGGTGCCGCGCAGCTATGCGCTCGACCCCCGGCTGCGGACCACGGTCGCGAGCCTCACCGGTATTGCGCTGATGTTCGGGGTCACCGCGCTGGCGAAATGACGCGGGCCGGTGCTACCTGCGCGTGAACAGCCGCTTAAGCACGACGACATGGACGCCCTTGTTGCGGTCGACCAGTTCGGTGATCTCGACGTCCCCGGCGACGCTGATCAGCATATACGCGTCGTCGCGCGTCATTCCGCGCGCGGCGACGAGGAAGTCGATCATGTTGCGGACCGCCTTGCGCGTGGCGTTGCTGAGGTCGTCGTCGAAGCCCATCGCGATATACGCGTCGGGCGTCTCGGCGCGGGGGTAGGGGGTGACCACCCCCTTGTGGAGCACGAACTCGAACGTGCCGGTCAGCGAGGTCTCGAGCGCGGTGATGTCCACCTCGCCATTGCCCTGTGCGGCGTGGCCATCGCCCGCCTGGAACAGCGCGCCGGGCGCGTGGACGGGAAAGAACAGCGTCGTCCCCGCCACTAAGGCGCGGTCGTCCATGTTGCCGCCGATGATCGTCGGCGGCGCTGAGTCGTAACGCCCGAACGCGGGCGGCGGTGCGACGCCCATGCTGCCGAAGAAGGGATGAAGCGCCACCTCGACGCCGGGCGCGAACCGCGCGACCATGCGTTGCCGGTCGAGCGGCACGATCTTGACGCGCGCATAGGGGAAATCGTCGGTGAGGAACCCGGCACCATAGCGGAACGCGTTGTACGCATAGGGGATGGCGAGCTCGACCCGCTTGATCCGGACCTCCAGCGTGTCGCCCGGCATCGCGCCCGCGATCGCGATCGGGCCGGTGAGGATGTGCCCGCCCGGCCCGCGCGCGGACGCGGGGACGCCCGCGAACACCGCGCGCAACGCAGGCTCGACATCGCCCGGCGCGACGCCCGCTTTCTCCAGCCCGGTCGGGCTGTTGGTGAGCAAGGTGTGCATTACCACCGTGTCGCCCGACTGGATCGTCAGCACGGGCTTGTCCGCCGCGTCATAATGGCCCCACGCGACGGTCGCGGGCGTGGCGGGCAGGTCATGGGTCCGCGCGAACGCAGGGGCGGCGAGCAGGGCGAGGGAGAGCAGGACGTGGCGCATCGCGCGACTATGCACGACACGTGGGCGCAGGCAACGCCCGGCGCTTGCGAGCGAGGGGGCGGACTGCCATCAACCCGCCGAAGGGGGGCGGCGTCGATGACGAGCGAGGGAGCGAACCGGCTTGTCGGGCATCGCAAGATCCTGATCATGGGTCTGCCCGGTGCGGGCAAGACCACGCTGGCCGAGGTGCTGGTGCGGCGGCTCAATGCGGTGCATTTCAACGCCGACGCGGTGCGCGAGAACCTTAGCCGCGATCTCGGCTTCTCGCCCGCGGACCGGGTGGAGCAGGCGCGGCGGATGGGCTGGCTGTGCGACCGGGTGACCGCCACGGATGCCTTCGTGGTCGCAGACTTCGTTTGCCCGCTGCCCGAGACGCGCGCGGCGTTCACTGCGGGCGGTCCCGCCTTCGTGGTTTGGATGGACCGGATCGCGAGGGGTCGGTTCGACGACACTAATCGCCTGTTCGCGCCGCCCGAGCGGTACGATGTGCGTGTGCCCGCGGAGGGCACGCCCGACTTTTGGGCCGAGCATGTCGCGACGCATCTTCGCTACGGGGTGCCCGTCAGCGTGAGACGGTGATGCCGGTGGAAGGGGCCGCACTGGCGAACGCGACGCATGTGGTTCAGCAGGCGCTGACGCCCGTGTTCCTGCTGTCGGGGATCGGCACGCTGCTCAACGTGTTCGCGACGCGGCTGGGGCGGGTGGCGGACCAGACCGACGCGCTCGCCGCCAAGGCGCGGAGCGAACCGGGGCGCGACCGCCGTCTGCGCGTGCTGCGGTTGCGGTCGCGCGCGCTCGACGCGGCGGTGGTGCTCGCGGCGCTGGCG
>CAXTTU010000054.1:0-13342 GCA_964247225.1 uncultured Sphingomonas sp.
ACCGGCCCGGCGGCGGAGGCGGCGAAGATCGACACGCTCGACCACGGCGTCCGCGAGGGCGACCGCGTCCGCATCGGCGCGCATGAGGCGAGCGTGCTGGAGACGCCGGGCCACACCGCCGGGCATGTCGTCTTCCACTTCGCCGAGGACGCGCTGATCTTCACCGGCGACACCTTGTTCGCGATGGGCTGCGGGCGCTTGTTCGAGGGCACGGCGGAGCAGATGTGGGGCAACATGCAGCGCCTCGCCGCACTGCCGCCCGAGACGCGGGTGTTCTGCGGGCATGAATATACGCAGAGCAACGGTCGCTACGCTCTCGTCGCCGAGCCGGGGAACGCGGCCATCCGGGACCGCATGGCCGAGGTCGATTGCCTGCGCGCGGCGGGCGAGCCGACCGTGCCGTTCACGCTCGCCGAAGAGCTGGCGACCAACCCGTTCCTCCGTGCGGCCACCGCCGTCGAATTGGCGAAGCGGCGCGCCGCGAAGGATTCTTTTCAGGGTTAGAAGCGTTCAGGGTTGCAAGGAGACCCCCATGCGCCTGATCGTCCCGTCCCTGTTGCTGCTCGTCGCCGGTTGCGCGGCCACCCCCAAGGAGACCGCACGCGCGGAGGCCGACCAGGCCCAGCGCGCGGACAGGCTCGCCACCCGGCTCGCCGGCTTCACCCCCGGCCAGCCGCAGGATTGCCTCCCGACCATCCGCCCGTCCGCGTCGACCGAGACGATCGGATCGACCATCCTCTACGTCCAGAGCAGCAAGCTGCTCTACCGCAACGACACCACCGGTGGGTGCGAAAGCGCGGAGCATGGTGATTATTACGTCACCGTTTCACCCTCGGGCCGGCTGTGCCGGGGCGACATCGCCCGGACGATCCAGCCGGTCGGCGGCAACATACCGACCGGCAGCTGCGCGCTCGGCGCGTTCGTCCCCTATACCCGGCCTTGAAGCACGCCGCCGCCCTGCTCGCCGCGATGGCGCTGACGGGCGCGGCGCGGCACCCGCGCGACCCGTTAGCGGGGCGCGTGCCCGGGCCGACAAAGGAGTGCGTCGAGCTCGGCCAGCAAGAGGGGCTGGTGATCGCTGACGAGCACAGCATCACCTATCGCGACGGTCCCCGGTTGTGGCGGACCGGGCCGATGGGCGACTGCCCCGCGCTGCGCCCGTTCGCGACGCTGGTCGTCGAGGTGTATGGCGGCCAGGTCTGTCGCGGCGACCGGTTCCGCGTGGTCGAGCCCGGCCTGCCCATCCCGTCGGGCTTCTGCCGCTTCGCCGCGTTCACGCCCTATACCATCGCCCCGCGCTGACGCCGGTCACAGCACATAGCGGCTGAGGTCCGTATTGCGCGCCACCGCCGCGAGTTGCGCGTCGACATAGGCGGCGTCGATGGTGAGGGACTGGCCCGCGCGGTCCTCCGCGTCGAAGCTCACCTCCTCCACCAGCTTCTCCATCACCGTCTGCAGCCGCCGCGCGCCGATATTCTCGATCTCCGCATTGACCTCGGCGGCGATGCGCGCGACCGCCTTGATCCCGTCGGGGGTGAAGTCGATCGTCACCCCTTCCGTGCCGATCAGCGCCTTGTATTGCTGCGGCAGGCTCGCCTTGGTGTCGGACAGGATCGAGACGAAGTCGTCCTCGGTCAGCGCCTTTAACTCTACCCGGATCGGCAACCGGCCCTGCAGCTCGGGGAGCAGGTCGCTCGGCTTGGCGACATGGAACGCGCCGCTGGCGATGAACAGGATATGGTCGGTCTTCATCGGCCCGTACTTCGTCGCCACCGTGGTGCCCTCGATCAGCGGCAGCAGATCGCGCTGCACGCCCTCGCGGCTGACCGAGCCGCCGCGCACGTCCGAAACCGCAATCTTGTCGATCTCGTCGAGGAACACGATGCCGTTGGCTTCGGCGTCGGCGAGCGCAACGCGGCTGACCTCGTCCTGGTCGAGCCGCTTGTCCGCTTCCTCCTCGACCAGCTTGGTCCAGGCGGCGGGGACGGTAAGCTTGCGGCGCTTCATGTTCTGGCCCTGCCCGAACGCCTTGCCCATCATCTCGCCGAGATTGATCATCCCGACCTGCCCGCCGCCGGGCATCTCGAACGGCATCTGCGGGGTCTGTTCCAGCTCCAGCTCGATCTCCGTGGTGTCGAGATGCCCGTCGCGGAAGCGCTGGCGGAACGCTTCGCGCGTCGCCTGGCTGGCGTCCTTGCCGGTCAGCGCGTCGAGCAGGCGCTTCATCGCCGCCTCCTCCGCCTTGTCGGCGACGGCGGCGCGGCGGCGCTCCTTCTCCAGCCGGATTGCCTCCTCGACCAGGTCGCGCGCGATCTGCTCGACGTCGCGCCCGACATAGCCGACCTCGGTGAACTTGGTCGCCTCCACCTTGACGAACGGCGCGTCGGCGAGCTTCGCCAGACGCCGGCTGATCTCCGTCTTGCCGCAGCCGGTCGGCCCGATCATCAGGATGTTCTTGGGCGTGACCTCGTCGCGGAGATCCGGGCCGAGCTGTTGCCGTCGCCAGCGGTTCCTGAGCGCGACCGCAACCGCGCGCTTGGCGTCACGCTGGCCGATGATGTGCGCGTCGAGCGCGGCGACGATCGCCTTGGGGGTGAGGGTGTCTTGCATGTCTTTCCCGGAACTAGGGTCGGTCGGTTTGCGCCGATCACAGCACAATCGAATCTCTTCCGTCATGCCGGACTTGTTCCGGCATCCAGCGTTGTACGCGCTTACCGGCGGCAAGGATCGTACAACGCTGGACCCCGGCACGAGGCCGGGGTGACGAAAAGAGCGAATTAAGCGGCGGCTTCCAAACTCTCCACCACCAGCCGGTCGTTTGTGTAGACACAGACCTCGGCGGCGATGCCCATCGCCTTGCGGCAGATCACCTCCGCGTCCGCCTCATATTCGGTCAGCGCGCGCGCCGCCGCGAGCGCGTAATTGCCGCCCGAGCCGATCGCGGCGATCCCCGCCTCGGGCTCCAGCACATCGCCATTGCCGGTGATGATCAGCGTCGTCTCCTTGTCCGCGACGATCAGCATCGCTTCGAGGTTGCGGAGGAACTTGTCGGTCCGCCAGTCCTTGGCAAGCTCCACCGCCGCGCGCATCAGCTGGCCGGAGTGGCGCTCCAGCTTGGCGTCGAGCCGCTCGAATAAGGTGAACGCATCGGCAGTCGCGCCCGCGAAACCCGCGATGACGCCATGCGCGCCCAAGGGCCGCACCTTGCGCGCATTGGGCTTCATCACCGTCTGCCCCTGCGTCACCTGCCCGTCGCCCGCGATGACGACGCGACCGTTCTTGCGCACGGAAAGGATGGTGGTGCCGTGCCACACCAGGTCGTTGCTCATATGGGGGATATGGGGAGCAAGGCCCAGTGTGCAAACACCCGATCCTCCCCGTTTACGGGGAGGGGGCGTTGGCGCTTTGGCCAGCCCCCGGCTGGCCAAGATCGTGTCCGGGGGACACGATCTCGCGCCAACGCTCGCGAAGCGAGTGGTGGAGGGGCGACCGCCCCAAAGCGCACCGCCTAGGGCGGCCGCCCCTGCGTCACGGCTACGCCGCGCCACCTCCCCGTGAACGGGGAGGAGCTAGCACCTCCGAAGTTGAGGAAGTTGAGGCTCGTGCACGATTTCACCTCAACTTCACCGGTCCACGCCCATCACCTTCCCCCACTGCCGGGCCACCGTGTAGCCCAGATACCCCGTCGCGAAGAGCGCATAGAGCGGCTCGGGGATGGCGTGGAGATAGGCCGCGGTCGCGATCGCCATCGCCCCCGCCACGTCGGGCCGCACCGCCGCGATCACGCCGACCGGAATCGCCCACAGCAGCAGCGCGTACATGACGTAGAGGAACGTCGGTCGCGCCCGCGCCGTCCACGAGTCCGCCGACCGGTCCTCGATCAGCGCGAGCGCGCCATCGGCGGGGGTGAGCGGGGCTGCGTCGGCAAGGTCGGCCATGATCTGTCTCCTGTTACGGACGACAAACCTAACCTATCTGGTTGCGTGTAGGACAGCCCGCGTCAGAACTTCGCGATCAAGCCCAGCCCCGCGACCATCAGCGCGCCGCCCGCTACCCGCCCCCAGCCCGCCGGGTGGACGGGGATGCCGAGCAGCCCGAAATGATCGAGCACCAGCGCGGTGATGACGCTGGCGGTGACGGTGAGGCCGACGAACGTCCCCGCCCCCACCTTGCTCGCGACCAGCAGCGCCGACAGCACGAACAGCGCGCCGCACACGCCGCCGACCCACATCCACCACGGCCCGTCGGCGGCCATTGCCGCGCTGGGCAGACGCGCGCGGCTGACGAGCGCGTACACGACGCCGCTCAGCATCAGGACCAGGCCGACCCACGCCACCGACCAGCCGGGGGCATCGAACGCCTTGTTCAGCCGGGTGTTGGTGCCGTTCTGCACCGCATTGCCGACCCCGGCCGCCAGCGCGAGCGCGAACAGGCCCCAGCGCATCAGGCGTCCTCCCGCACGGGCGGCCCGCGGAACGTGTCGAGCGTGTCGTAGCGCTTGAGCTGCACCGGCCGCCCGGTCCGCTCCGACTCGTACACCGCTTCCATGATGACGTGGTCCTGCACGCCTTCCTCGCCCGGCGTGCGGGGCTTCCGGTTCTCGAGCACGCAGGTCGCCATGTGGTCGATTTCGGCAGCGAACTGGTTGTTCTGCTCCAGCACGATCTCGTTCTGGCTGGTCGCGTCGCCCTGCCGCCCGATGATCGTCAACCGCTGGCCGTGGTACTGGTACGCATTGGGCATATCCACCGCCGCGGTCTCGAAGTTGAGCCGTTGGTGCTTGTCGTCGCGCGCGTTGTACGAGCAGAAAGCGTTGACGATCGCGTTCGACGGGAAGCGCAGCACGAAGGAGTTGGTCTCCTCCACCTGCGCATAGCGTGGGTCGCCGGACGGGCTGAAACGCGTCGCCCACACTTCGACCGGCTCCTCGCCGGTAAGAAAGCGCGAGGTGTTGATGATGTACAGCCCGATGTCGAACAGCGAGCCGCCGCCCGCCAGCGCCTTCTTGTCGCGCCATTGCTGCGCGCCGTCGGGCGCGGTGGTCTGGACGTTGATCCCGCTTATCCCCACCAGCCGCCCGAAGCGATGGTCGCGCGTCATCTGCTGGAGCCGCTTGTTGTAGTTCTCATACTGGATGCGATAAGCGACCATCAGGTGCACGTTGGCGCGCGCGCAAGCCGCGACCATCGCGCGCCCGTCCGCCGAGCTGACCGTCATCGGCTTTTCGCAAAGGACGTGCTTGCCCGCGCGGGCGGCGCGCTCGGTGAACTCGCGGTGGAGGCCGTTGGGGGTGACGACGTAGACCACCTTGACCTCCGGATTGTCGTGGATGCGGTCGAAGCTGGCGTAATCGTAGCAATGTTCGGGCGGGATGCCGTATTGCCGCGCGACCGCCTGCAGCTTGTCGGGCGAGCCCGAGACGAGCGCCACGGGTTTCGCTTTTTTCGACTCGGCAAAGGCGGGCAGGATCTCTTCAAGCGACAATCGCCCGAGCGCGACGATCGCGAAGCCGACGCGCTGTTCGGGCGGCATCGGCGCGGGCGGCGGGGCCGAGGGCGTGTCGGCTTCGGACCGCCAGGGTGGGAACTGCACCTTGCCGTTGCTGACATGCCCCGTGTCGATCGGAGAGGGCGGGGGCAGGCGTTGCGCGTCCGCGGCGCGGGGCGCGAGGATCAGGCCCGCGGCGGTCGCGGTGCCGAGCTTGAGGAGGCGGCGGCGGTCGAGATGCGGGTCGTCGGTAGCCATGCGGCGGGTCCTTGCGCGCGGGGAGGTGGCCGGGGAACGCGCGGGTTCCGAGGGAAGTGCCGGGGGAGGCAGGGGGAATTAGCGTGATGTGAGTTAGGGTGGCTCCTCTCCGTGGACCCACTCTTCACCGTTCGTGCTGAGCTTGTCGAAGCACAGGCGACACGCAGGTCGCTTGCTCGCGTCCAATGGCGCAAGCTTCGAGGGCCGTCACGGGAGTAAATCCCGTGACGTCGAACGGGTTCGCTGAAGCGACCCGCTGACCGCGCTTGCGCGTGCGCGTGGCGCACCGCGGCTTCGCCGCTCGCGCGGCGCGTTGGTCGGGGCGACAGGATTCGAACCTGCGACCCCCACACCCCCAGTGTGATGCGCTACCAGGCTGCGCTACGCCCCGACCGGGAGCCTCCGCCAATAGCGGCGGCTCAAGCGCGGGCGTGTAGGCGGGTCGCGGCGGGGATGCAAGCCGCCCGCGCCGGAACACCGGAACATTGCACCCCAGGCCAACCGGTGTTAGCGAGCCCCCTTCCACCGGACCGGCCTCCCGGCCCGGGCCAGCGTACACCCAAGGCTCCATGCTCATCCCCCCTGCTTATGCGCAAAGCGCGTCCGGCGCGGCCCAGCCGGGCGGCGTCGCCGGCCTGATCCAGTTCGCCATGCCGTTCGTGCTGGTGCTGGTCGCGTTCTATTTCATCATGTACCTGCCCCAGCAGCGCCGCCAAAAGGCGTTCCGCGACACGCTGGCGAACCTCAAGAAGAACGACCAGGTGATCACGTCGGGCGGCATCGTCGGCAAGGTGACGCGCGTCGAGGACCAGTATGTCGAGCTGGAGATCGCCGCCAACACCCGCGTCCGCGTCGTCAAGTCGACGCTGACCGAGGTGCTCGGCAACCCGTCCGCCAAGCCCGCCAACGACTGACATGCTCGACTTTCCGCGCTGGAAGATCTTCTCGATCGTCGCCGTGCTCGCGGCGCTGTGCGCGCTGGCGATCCCCAGCCTGCCCGGTTTCTACACCGCCCCGTTCAAGGCACCGCGCATCAATCTGGGCCTCGACCTCGCGGGCGGCAGCTATCTGCTGCTCGAAGCGAACACGGATGAGCTCGTCAACACGCGGCTGGAGAAGCTGCGCGACGACGTGACCGCCGCGCTGCGCCGCGTCGACTCCCCGATCGAGACGGGCGATATCTCAACGACGGGCGGCAAGCTCTCCTTCATGGTCCGCGACCCGGCGAAGGTCGATGCGGTGCGCGAGAAAGTGCTGCCGCTCACCACCGGCGCGGGGATGACGGGGCAGCGCGACTGGGACATCGCGGTGATCGACGGGCAGCGCTTCGTGCTCACCCCGACGCGCGAGGGCAATGACGCGGCGGTCGAAAAGGCGATGAACACCGAGACGGAGATCGTCCGCCGCCGCATCGACGCGCTCGGCACGCGCGAGCCGACCATCATCCGCCAGGGCGCGAATCGCATCGTCGTCCAGGTGCCGGGGCTGCAGAACCCGCAGGCGCTCAAGGCGCTGCTCGGCAAGACCGCCAAGCTGGAGTTCAAGCTCGTCGACGAGGCGACCGAGCGCAACCCGGGCGCGGTCGCGAGCGGACAGGTGCCCGCGGGCACGATCATCCTCCCCTATGTGGCAACGAAGGGCGCGCCCGCTTCCAAGATCGCGCTCCAGCGCCGGACGCTGATCCGCGGCGAACAGCTCACCAACGCCAACCAGGAGTTCGACCCGCAAACCAACGCGCCGATCGTCCACTTCACGATGGACAGCCAGGGCGGGCGCGCCTTTGCGGAAGTGACGCAGGCCAATATCGGCCACCAATTCGCGATCGTGCTCGACAATGAGGTGATCTCCGCGCCGACGATCCAGTCCGCGATCCTTGGCGGGTCGGGGGTAATCACGGGCAACTTCACCGCCGAAAGCGCCAATCAGCTCGCGATCGAGCTGCGCTCGGGCGCGCTGCCGGTCGCGCTCAAGGTGGTCGAGGAGCGCACGGTCGGCCCCGATCTCGGGCGCGACTCGATCCATGCGGGCATCATCGCCAGCGCGATCGCGGCGATCGCGGTGGTGGTGTTCATGCTGGTGACGTACGGTCGGTTCGGATTCTACGCCGACTGCGCGGTGGTCATCAACATCTTCGTGATCCTGGGCGTGCTGGCGCTGCTCAACGGCACGCTGACCCTGCCGGGCATCGCGGGGTTCGTGCTGACGATCGGTACCGCGGTCGACGCCAACGTGCTTATCAACGAACGCATCCGCGAGGAGCGGCGGCGCGGGCGCAGCGTGGTCCAGTCGGTCGAATTGGGCTACAAGGAAGCGAGCCGGACGATTTTCGAGGCGAACGTGACCCACGCCATTTCGGGGGTGATCATGTTCCTGCTCGGCTCGGGCCCGGTCAAGGGCTTCGCGGTGGTGCTGCTGATCGGCATCTGCACCAGCGTGTTCACCGCGGTGCTGTTCACCCGGATGCTGGTGGCGCTGTGGCTGCGCAAGAACCGCCCGAGCGAGATCATGATATGATGCGCTCCCCCACCGTCACCCCGGCCCTGTGCCGGGGTCCAGCGCGGTCCGCGCCTCAGTCCCGCCGGGCAGGAACCATCGTCCGCTGCAACCCTGGACCCCGGCACAAGGCCGGGGTGACGGGTTAGGATCAATCTCATGCGCCTGCTGAAGATCGTCCCCGACAACACCAATATCGGCTTTGTCCGCCTCCGCCGGCTGGCGTTCACGCTGACCGCGCTGCTCACGGTGCTCTCCCTCGCGCTGGTCGCGATCCGGGGCCTCAACCTCGGCGTCGACTTCCGCGGCGGCCTGCTCATCGAGGAGACGTTTGCGAGCGCGCCGCCGATCGACCGGGTGCGCTCGGTGATCGACTCGCTCGGCGTGGGCCAGGCGGCGGTGCAGCAGCTCGGCGCCGCGAACACCTTCTCCATTCGCCTGCCCCCGCCCGCGAGCCAGGACCAGGGCGCGACCGCTGCCGTGGTCAACAAGGTGCAGGGCGCGCTCACCTCCACCTTCCCCGGCGCGAGGCTGTCGCGGCAGGATTCGGTCAGCGCCAAGGTATCGGGCGAGCTGTTGTGGAGCGGCGGGCTCGCCGTCTTCCTCGCGGTGTTCGGCATCGCGCTGTGGGGCGTGTTCCGCTTCGAATGGCAGTTCGGCGTGTCGACCTTTGTCGCGATCATGCACGACCTGATCATGACCTTGGGCTTCTTCGCGCTCAGCGGGCTGGAGGTCGACCTCAACATCGTCGCGGCCGTCCTCACCGTGATCGGCTATTCGATCAACGACAAGATCGTCATCGACGACCGCATTCGCGAAAACATGCGCCGGTATCGCAAGATGGACATGCGCGAGATCATCGACCTGTCGGTCAACGAGACGCTGCCGCGCACGGTGATGACCTCGCTGACGATCCTGCTCGCGCTGGTGGCGCTGCTGCTGTTCGGCGGGCATGTGCTGCGAGGGTTCACCGCGGCGATGATCCTCGGCGTCGTGGTGGGGACATATTCGTCGATCTACGTTTCGTCGTCGCTGCTGATCACCTTGGGCCTGCGCGCCGAGCCCAAAGCGGCGCGGGTCACGCCCGCTAGCGGGGCGGAGCGGGTCGGTCCGCGCGCGTGATGCGCCCGATCCTATGAGAATGCAGCGCGAACACGGTCCCGGCGGGCCGATCGTCACCGGGCTCGGCCCGGGCGGCTTTCGCGTGGAGGAGAGCGTCTTTCCCGCGCTGTTGCTGACAGTGGAGGAGGCGACACCCTGGACCCCACCGCCGCTGGCCGAGCTCGACTTGGCGGCCTTGCAGCTACTGCTTCAGCCCGCGCCGGAGTTCATCATCCTCGGCACCGGCGCGACCCTCGCCCGCCCGCCCCACGCGCTGGTGGCGGCGCTGGAGGCGGCGGGGGTCGGCATCGAACCGATGGACAGCCGCGCCGCCGCCCGCGCCTGGGGCGTGCTGAGAAGCGAAGGCCGGGTAATCGCGGCGGCATTGTATCCGCTGGGGTAAGGGGGGCAAGCGTGTCGCGGTCGCCCGTGCTTCGACAAGCTCAGCACGAACGGAGGAAAGGTTCCGCCGTTAAGTTAGCCGGTTATTCCCTGCCGTTCGTCCTGAGCTTGTCGAAGGACGGGACCCGGGTGCCTGATTCGGTTCAGCGCCTCGCCACCAGCCCCGCCAGATGCTCGTACAGCGCCGCCGTGTTCGCTTCCCAGGTGAAGCGCTCGGCGCATCGCCGCACCGCTGCCGCGTCGGGCGGGTTCGCCAGCATCGCCGCGATCGCCCCCGCGAACGCGTCGAGCGTCCGCTCGACCACCCTGCCCGCCCCGGGCGCGGTCACCACTTCGCGCGCGCCGCCCGCGTCGGGGATCACGACCGGCGCGCCACACGCGAGCGCTTCCACCCATGCATTCGCGAGCCCCTCGCTCGACGAGGCGAGCGCCATCACGTCGGCGGCGGCGAGCAGGCGCGGGAGGTTGGCGTGCGGGACGCTGCCCAGCAGTCGGACGCGGTCGCCGAGCGGTCGAGCAAGCCGCTCCAGCTCGCCGCGCGCGGGCCCCTCGCCCGCGATCAGCAGCGTCGCGTCGGGCACGCGCGCCATCGCCTTAATGACGATGTCATGCCCCTTGCGCGGGATCAGCGCGCCCAGCGACACCACCAGCGGCCCGGCAACGCCCAGCTCGGCCTTCAGCGCGGCGCGGTCGCCCCGCTCAGCGGGCGCAAAGCGGTCGAGGTCGACGCCGGTATGGTGGACGCGGATTCGCTCCGCCGGCATCCCCAGCGCGACCATGTCGCCGCGCATCGCCGCCGACACCGCGAGCAGCCCGTCCGCCGCCAGCCCCGCGCGCAGCACTTGCCCGCGAGTGGCGCGCGCACGACCCCAATGGTGGATGTCCGCCCCCCGCGCCTTGATCGACACGGGCACGCCATACCGCTTGCCAAGCGCGACCGCCGCCGGGCCGTCGGGAAAGAAGAACGAGGCGTCGATGACGTCGAACGGGAAGTCTCGCCGGACCTCGTCGAGCACCGGCACCAGCGCGCGGGTCAACGCGGCGGCGTGGAAGCGCCCCTGCGTAGCGGGTAGCGCGAGAAAGCGCGGGCGGCGAACGTCCAGCCCTTTCCACACCTCATACTTCGGCAATGCCGCGAGCCCGCGATAGCGCGGGTGCCGCGTCAACGGCCAGGGCGGCAGACCGATCGGAGCCACGACCCTAAGCTCGACGTCCGGATGCGCCGCCAGCCCCAGCGTCTGCCGCTCGACGAACACCCCGAAGTTCGCGCGCGACACGTCGGGGAACAGGGTCGAGAGGGTCAGAACGCGGAGCATCGGCGGGGTACCTACTCGGCTCAGGTTAACCCGCCCTCACTCCTCCCCCGTCACCCCGGCCTTGTGCCGGGGTCCAGCGTTGGGCAGTCTTGCGGATATGAGAGAGCGCATCCCCTGCGTCTACATCCTCGCCAGCGGCTATCACGGCACGCTCTACACGGGCGTGACCTCGAACCTGATCGGTCGCGTCCTTCAGCACCGTGAGGGCGGATTCGACGGTTTCACGAATCGGTACGGCGTCAAGCGGCTGGTCTATTATGAAATCGGCGAAACGATGGAGGCGGTGATCGCGCGGGAAAAGCAGATGAAGCGTTACCGGCGCGAGTGGAAGTGCAACCTTATCGAACGGCAGAACCTGATCTGGAATGACCTTGCTGTCGATCTCGGGTTACCGCCGCTGACGGCATGACCGGACTGCGCTGGACCCCGGCACGAGGCCGGGGTGACGGTTAGGGAAAGTCTCCTCCCTCACATCCGCGCCGTCCCCGTATAAGCAAACAGCAGGTCCGCGTCCGGACTCGCATGGAGCAGTTCCTCGCCCTCGATCGTGACGCACTCGCCCGCGCGCCAGGCGACGCCCGCCACCACGCCCTCGCCGCGGATCGGCACCAGCCAGCCGGTCTTGCCCTCGGGCAAGGTCACCCGCCGCTCGCCGCCCGGCCAGCGTTCGAGCACGAAGCGCGGCCCCTCGACCAGGATCGTGCGGTCCTCACTCACCCGCCCCGGCGCGGGCGGTGCGACATATGGCTCCAGATGCGCGACCTCGACCCCGTCCTTGAGATGCAGCTCGCGGTCGCTGCCATAATCGTACAGCCGGTAGGTCGTGTCCGAGTTCTGCTGCACCTCGATACAGGTGATCCCGCCGCCGATCGCGTGGATCGTCCCCGCCGGGCAGTAGAGGAAATCGCCCGCGTGCACCGGCTTCCAGTCGAGCTTGTCGACCAGCGTGTTGTTCTCGGCTGACTCGCGCAACTCCTCCTTGGTCATCGGCGCCTTGGGCCCGACCGCGATCGTCGCGCCCGGCTCCGCTTCCAGGATCGTCCAGCATTCGTCCTTGCCGCGCGGCAGCCCGCGGGCATGCGCTTCCTCATCCGACGGGTGGTCCTGCACGCTCAACCGCTCGCCGGGGAACAGATATTTGATCAGCATCTCCGCTTGGTCCGGCTCGGGGGGCTGGAACCAGACTTCGCCGATCTTGTGGCCCTGCGGCGGGTCGGGGAAGCCGGGGAACAGGTGCGCGCGGCCCCAAGGCTTTTCGACGCGCTTGGTGGCGAGCAGGGTGGCGGGCATGACGGGTCCCCTTTGTGGTGTGATGTCAAACGCGCGCGCGCCCCGCGTGATCCAAGCGTTGTTGTCGGCGCGGCGAGGCGCTAAAGGCGGGGGCATGCGTACCGCCCTGTTCCGCCCCGTCACCTTCGTCGCGCTCGCCGCGCTGGCGCTCCCGATCGCGGGGTGCGCGCGTGGGGGCAAGAAGAATGCCGACCTCCCTTATGTCGCGCGCGACGTCGGCACGCTCTACAGCGCCGCGCGGCTCCGGCTCGACCAGCACCGCTACAAGGAGGCGGCGCAGCTGTTCGGCGAGGTCGAGCGGCAGCACCCCTATTCGGTCTGGGCCCGGCGCGCGCAGCTGATGAGCGCGTTCGCCTATTACCTCGGCGTAGACTATACCCAGTCGATCCAGTCGGCGCAGCGCTTCCTCGCCGTCCACCCCGGCAACCGCGACGCGCCCTATGCCTATTATCTGATTGCGCTCGGCTATTACGAGCAGATCAACGACGTGACCCGCGACCAGAAGATCACCCAACAGGCGCTCGACGCGCTGGGGGAACTGACGCGGCGCTATCCGTCGACGAAATACGCGGCCGACGCGCGGCTCAAGATCGACCTCGTCCGCGACCATCTCGCGGGCAAGGAGATGGAGATCGGTCGCTTCTACGAACGGCGCGCGCAATGGCTGGCCGCGACCGGGCGGTTCCGCCGCGTGGTCGACGAGTATCAGACCACGACGCACACGCCGGAGGCGCTGATGCGGCTGACCGAGACGTATCTCGCGCTCGGCACGCCGATGGAGGCGGAGAAGTCTGCGGCGGTGCTTGGCGCGAACTATCCCGGTTCGAGCTGGTACGCCCGCGCCTACAAGCTGATGGGCGAGCATCCGGCCAAGCCGGTCGCGCCGCTGCCGCCCGGCGTGCCGATCGTCCCCAACGCCGCCGCGGTCGCGCCCAAGGGCCCGCCGGGCGAGCCGACGACGAGCGCCCCCGCCAACCGCGCGAGCGCGCCCGGCG
>CAXTTU010000055.1:0-6892 GCA_964247225.1 uncultured Sphingomonas sp.
TGGCGGCGGGGCAGCTCACCTGGTTCGGGCAAAGCCAGGCGGACGTGTTCATCGCCGGGCGCGCCTTCTCGCCGCGCGACCTCGGGCTCTACACCACCGGCCTGTTCCTGACGCAGATCTTCGTGTCCAAAATCGTCCCGCCGCTCAACGAGGTCGCCTTCTCCGCCTATGCGCGGTTGCAGGGCGAGGCGGGGGCGATCGGCGCGGGATTCCTGCGCGCGTCGCGGGTGATCATGTGCGCCGCGCTCCCCTTCTATTTCGGGCTGGCGGCGACGGCGGAGCCGCTGGTCGCGACGGTGCTGGGGCCGCGCTGGATGGCCTGCGCGCCGGTGGTGCGGCTGCTCGCGCTGGCGATGCCGTTCATGACGTTGCAGGTGCTGATCACGCCGGCCTGCGACGCGCGCGGGCGACCGGGCGTGGGAGTGAGGAACGGCGCGACCGGGGCGGCGATCCTCGGGTGCGCGTTCCTCGTCGGCGTGCATTGGGGAGCAATCGGCCTCGCGACCGCGTGGATCGTGGCCTATCCGCTGTACCTGCTCGTCAGTCTCAGGCGCTCGCTGCCGGTCATCGGCGTCGGCGCGCGCGCGCTGGCCGAGGGGATCATGCCCTCGGTACTGGCGGCGGTCGCGATGGCGTTGATCGTGCGGCTGGCCGACCTGGCACTGCCGCCGATTCCCGCGCCCGCGCGGCTGTTGCTGCTCGTCGCGGTCGGCGCGGCGAGCTATGGCGCATGGCTGGCCATCTTCGCGCGCGCGTTGCTCGCCGACCTCGTCGCAACCGTCCGGCGCGCGCCGAAAGCTGTTTGATCCGCTCACGCGGATGCGGCCCTGTTCCGGCTTGGCCGAAACAGCAATCAAGCCTGCGTGATATAGGCCCGCATCGATTCGGCGTCCGCTTCGATCCGCTCGATCCGATATTTGACAAGGTCGCCGATGGACACGAGGCCGACCAGCGCGCCGCCGTCGAGCACGGGCAGGTGGCGGATCCGCCGCCGCGTCATCAGCGCCAGCGCAGCGATGACCGAGTCGCCGGGGGTCACCGTCACCGCGGGCGAGGTCATCACCTCCCACACCGCGCGCTCCAGCGCCGCCGCGCCGCCGCTCGCCAATCCGGTGATCACGTCGCGCTCGGAGAAGACCCCGACGACCTTGCCCTCCGCCACGACCGGCACCGCGCCGATCCGCCGTTCGGCGAGCAACCTCACCACGTCCGCCACCCTTGTCTGTGGAGGCACCGTCACCACCTCCGCCTTGCCCTGCAGGATGCTCGCGATCGTCACCGGACCTCTCCTTGTGCTGTTGCTGCCACAGCAAAGCACTACCGCGCGATGAAGGGAAGCCGCCTTCCCGGCGCGCTCGACGACCCCGATCAGGCGCGGCACGCCTGGCGGCGGTTCCGGATGCTGATGCGCTGGATGTGGGTCGCCGCCTCGGGCTGCGCGGGGGCGGCGGTATGGTGGCTGTGGAGCGCTTACGGCCCGCTCGGCTGGTGGACGATCGGGATGACGGTGCTGGGCGTCGGCGGATCGGTCGCGATGGCCGGCGCGCTGATGGGGCTGGTGTTTTTGAGTTCCGGGACGGGGCATGACAGCGACGTGTAGGGCCGGCCACGTCCGGCCCGATGCGCGAAGCGCAACACGTCGCTCGGCCGACAAGGCCGCGAAGCGGCGCTTGATCGACGTCACGGCGGTGGCTTCGCCGTCGGCGCGCCTGAAGAGTTGAACACCACACCAAACGCCCACGATCGGCGAGCCGCCGAAAAGAAGCGGGACCCCGGCTCAAGGCCGGGGTGACGGGATGGTCCGCCGCAGCAGCAGACACGCTGGGCCGTGTAGCCCTCAGCTGGCGGGCGGAGCCTCCACCGGCGCAGCCGCACGACGCCGCCGACGCGGCTTCTCGCCCTCGGTCGGCAATGGCTCACCCGTATCGGGCTCCGCGCTCGCGGAAACGCTGAGCGACGGCGGCAAGCGATCCGCCTCGAACCCGCTCCCCACCTCGGGCGCAGGCGCAGCCTCCTCCCGGCGCGGACGACCGCGACGACGCGGGGGCGCGGCGTCCATGTCGGCGGAGCGGATCGTTGACGCTTCCTCCGTCGCGGGATCGGGCGGAAGCACCGCCACCTCGACCGGCTCGGGCACCGGCTCCGACCGAGCGTAGTTCCCATTCGCCTGCCCATTACGCGTGCGGCGCCCCCCCTCGCGCGCATCATCGCGTGGTTGCTGATCGCGTGGCTGCTGCTGGTCGCGCTGCGGCTGGTCACGCTGCTGGTCGCGCGAGCGATCCTCGCGCGGCGGACGCGCGTCCTGCCGCTGGCGATCATCCTGGCGCGGGCGGTCCTCATAGCGCGGACGCTCGTCCTGCCGCGCCCGCTCCTCATAGCGAGGCCGCTCGTCGCGCTGGCGATCGTCCTGACGAGGCCGCTCATCCTGACGGGGCCGCTCCTGACGCGGGCGGTCCTCGTAGCGCGGGCGCTCCTGCGGCTGGTACTGGTCGGCGCGGACCGGCTCGCCCTCGTTGCCGTAATCCTCGCCCTCCGCGCCGAACTCGTCCTCCTCGTCGCGCCGCGCGCGCTGCTGTTCCTCGAAGCGCGGGCGGTTCTCGCTCAGCACGCGGAAATAATGGTCCGCGAACTGGAGATAGTATTCGGTGTTGACGCGGTCGCCCTGGCGCTGCGCGTCGGCGGCGAGCGACTTGTATTTCTCGTACAACTGGCTGGCATTGCCGCGCGCGCGGTTGTCGATGCGGCTGCCGTTATCGGGGCGACCCGGATTGCCCCCGCCACCCGGACGCTGCCCACCGCGGCCGCGACGGCGACCGTTCTGACGATTGTTGATCAAGTCGTTGCCCTCAACTGCAAACCCGGTCTTCGCTCCCGGTGGTCGGTCATCGCGCCCAGCGCGACCCGGCGCGGCATGGAGGATCGGGCAACTGTCGCCCGAGCGGTCCAGCAAATTGTCGCGTACCCCGCATCGGGCCTTATCGGCTCCGCGCGGGATCGCCAAGCGGAAAGATGGCGTCGGTGGAACGCTTGTTCAAGGCGTGAGCAGCAGGCAGCGGTCGCGGTTGCCAAGGTCCCGGCGAATGTCGACGTTCAGCCCCGCCGCGCGGGCGAGCGCACCGACCGCCGCCGCCTGAGTGCTGCCGATCTCCACCGCCGCCGCCCCGCCGGGCGCGAGCAGGCGCGGGAGCTGCGGGATCAGCACGCGATACGCGTCGAGCCCGTCCGCGCCCGCATAAAGCGCTTCCGCCGGTTCGTAGGCGGACACTTCGGGCGGAAGCGGGTCATTGGTCGCGATATAGGGAGGGTTGGCGAGGATAAGGTCGAACCGCTCCTCGACGCCATCCGCCCAATCGCCGGGCCGGAACGTCGCGCGTTTGCCGAGGCCGAGTCGTTCGGCATTGCTCCGTGCCTGCGCCAGCGCCTCGGGCGAGCGGTCAATGCCGACGCCGGTCGCGTCGGGCCATTGGTCGAGCGCCGCGAGCAGCAACGTGCCGGGCCCGGTGCCGAGATCGAGGATGCGCACGGGCGAACGCGCGCCGAAATGCGCGACCGCCGCCTCCAGCAGCGTCTCGCTGTCCGCGCGCGGGATGAGGACGCCGGGGCCGACATGGAGGTCAATCGTCCAGAATGCGCGGGTGCCGGTGATATAGGCGACCGGCTCGTGCGCGACCCGCCGCTCGACCGACGCGTCGAAGGCGGCGGGGGCGGGACCATCCAGGTGGCGCAGGATCACCGCCTCGCGCGTCACCCCGAGCGCGTGCGCCATGAGGAGCTCCGCGTCGAGGCGCGGCGTGGCGCTGACCTGCTCCAACTGTGCGGCGGTACGCGCGAGACTTGCCCGGATCGGAGTCACTTGTTCTCGTACGAGAATTTCCAGACCAGCGCCTTGGCTGCGCGGTCGTCGATGTCGGGATGACGCCCGCGTACCTGACGCACGGCCCACTCGCTTCCGCCATAAAGGCCGAGCAATCGCCAATCCGGCTGTTGCTCGCTCAGCTCGGCGAGGACCCCGAGCATGGGAATCTCGACGGCGGCGGCCCGATCGCGCCCGATCGCTTCAACAACCGCGCGCCAATCGGCTTGGGGCCAGGCGGCCTGCTGATAACCGAGATAGGCGATGATGGCCGCACTCAGGTCACCTTGCTCCATCAGCTGTCCAAGCTCGCCAGCCGTTCGGCTTCGTCTTCGGCGATCAGCGCGCCGACAAGCTCGTCCATCTCCCCCTGCAATATCTCCGGCAGCCGGTGCAGCGTCAGGTTGATGCGGTGATCGGTCACCCTCCCCTGCGGGAAGTTGTACGTCCTGATCCGCTCCGACCGGTCGCCGCTCCCCACCATCGACTTGCGCGCCCCCGCCCGCTCGGCGTGGAGCCGTTCGCGCTCCGCCTCGTAGAGCCGGGTGCGGAGCACGCGGAGCGCCTTTGCCTTGTTCTTGTGCTGCGATTTCTCGTCCTGCTGGATCACCACCAGGCCGGTCGGCAGGTGAGTGATGCGGACGGCGGAGTCGGTGGTGTTGACCGACTGCCCACCCGGGCCCGACGAGCGGTAGATATCGATCCGGAGGTCGCGCGCCTCGTCGATCTGCACATCGACCTCCTCCGCCTCGGGAAGCACCGCGACAGTGGCGGCGGAGGTGTGGATGCGGCCCTGGTTCTCGGTGGCGGGCACGCGCTGGACACGATGCACGCCTGATTCGAACTTGAGCTTGGCGAATACCCCGCGTCCCTCCACGGAGGCGACCACTTCCTTGAACCCGCCCGCCTCCGACGCGCTGGCGCTGTTCAGCTCAACGCGCCAGCCCTGCGCTTCCGCATAGCGCTGGTACATGCGGAACAGGTCGCCCGCGAACAAAGCCGCCTCGTCGCCCCCCGTGCCCGCGCGAATCTCCAGCATCGCCGCGCGCTCGTCCGCGGCGTCGCGCGGGAGCAGCGCCAGCGCGAGCCGCCGGTCGGCCTCGGCGAGCGCGGCCTCGTTCTCGCGCATCTCGTCCGCCGCCATCGCCCGCATGTCGGGATCGGCATCCTGCGTCATGTAGGCGAGGCTGTCCGCCTCCTGCCGCAACCTGCGCACCTCCGACGCCGCCTGGGCGACCGGCTCGAGCTCGGCATATTCCTTGGATACGGCGACGAAGCGGTCGGACGGCAAGTCGCCCGTCGCCATCAACGCCTGCAACTCGTCACGCCGCGCCTCGATCTGGCGAATGCGGTCGGGGGAGATGGTGGTCATGCGTTAGTCAGGTCGATCATTATCGGGCCCATAATCCCGTTCGATTTGGTCGCCTCATCTCGGACCAGAAGAGCGTTGACCAAACTACCGATCCCATGCGGCATCTTCTGCTTGTCAGCGTCCGATCGGAAAAGGTCGACTCCCATCTTAGCTCGTGACTCATCATCGCCGGCTCGCACGGTCAGGATTACTGAGGAGCCTGCTTGCTGAGCCTTTTCAAATTGCTTCTTGCGATTTGCCTTGAACGCAAGCTCGATTCGGATCGCTCGGTCTGCGTAAGAAGGGTGTTTGGCTGCGTTGAGCGGCACTGAATATCGCAAGAACGAGGCGAGTGCCGTAGCTTTGATAATGGCAGCCTCACCGTCGGGAATGATCGTTATGGTCTCCGGAGTCGTTTGGCTCCCTTCCAACAACATCGCCAACCGCTCCACCCCCGCGGCCCAGCCGACCCCCGGAGTCTCCGGCCCTCCCAGCGAGCCAATCAGCCCGTCATAGCGCCCGCCGCCCAGCACCGTGCCCTGCGCGCCGAGCCGGTCGGTCACGAACTCGAACGCGGTGTGGCGATAGTAGTCCAGCCCGCGCACCAATCGCGGGTTGCGCTGCCAGCGCACCCCCGCCGCGTCGAGCCCGGCCGTTACCGCGTCGAAGAACGCGCGCGCCTCCGGCGTCAGGAACGCGTCGATGTCGGGTGCGCTGTCCGCCGCGGGGCGGTCGCGCGGGTCCTTCGAGTCCAGAATCCGCAGCGGGTTCTTCGCCAGCCGCGCCCGCGACTCCTCCGACAACTCCTCCGCCCGCGCCTCGAAATGCGCAACCAGCGCCGCCCGCCACGCCTCGCGCGTCTCCGTATCGCCCAGCGTGTTGAGCTGCAACGTCACGCCCTCGATGCCCAGCTCGCTCAGCAACTGGTCCGCCATCACCAGCAGCTCGACATCCGCCGCGGGCTCGGCCGCGCCGATCACCTCCGCGTCGATCTGGTGGAACTGGCGAAACCGCCCCTTTTGCGGGCGCTCGTAACGGAACACCGCGCCGCTGGTGGCGAGCTTCATCGGCGCGTGCTGCTGCCAGCCATTGCCCAGATACGCGCGCGCGATCCCCGCGGTGAACTCGGGCCTGAGCGTCAGCGAGTCGCCGCCGCGATCGGGGAAGGTGTACATCTCCTTCGACACCACATCGGTGGTCTCGCCGATCGAGCGCGCGAACACCTCCGTCGCTTCGAATACGGGCACCTCGACGCGGTTGAAGCAGTATAGCCGCCGCACGCGGTCGAACGTGGCGAGGACGTGCGAAAACCGCCGCTCCTCCTCGCCGAAGATATCCTGGGTGCCGCGAACGCGCCGGGGTGTCTCTGCCATTTGGCGCGCGTCTCTAGGCGAGCGCGCGGCGTTTCGCTAGTTTCGCGTATGGCATCACCGCACTTCCACCTTGGCAAGCGCATCGCGCCGCCGCGCTTCATCCTGTTCGGCCTGCTGTTCGTGGCCGGGGTGGCGATCGGCTGGCCCTTGATCGGGTGGAGCCGCGGGGTGATGGTCGCATTCGATGTCGCCGCGGTCGTCACCCTCATCGCCTGGACCACCCTGCTCCGCCGCGCCTCCCCTGAACAGATGCGCCGCGCCGCCAACGAGAACGACGCCAACCGCGCGGTGCTGCTGGGGCTGACGGGCACGATC
>CAXTTU010000055.1:6902-13336 GCA_964247225.1 uncultured Sphingomonas sp.
GTGATCCTGGTCGCGGTGGCGAAGGAGCTGGCGGGCAAGAACAGCCTCACCGCGATCGTCGGCACGGTCGCGACACTGGTGCTCGCCTGGCTGTTCTCCAACACCGTCTACGCGCTCCATTACGCGCACCTGTTCTATTCGGACACCGCCACCGACGAGAAGGGCGGGCTCCAGTTCCCCGGCTGCGATCAGCCCGACTATTGGGACTTCCTGTATTTCAGCTACACGCTGGGCATGTGCTTCCAGACCTCGGACGTGTCGATCACGGCGCGGCGGGTACGGCGGGCGGCGCTGGGGCACAGCCTGGCGGCGTTCGTGTTCAACATCGGCGTGCTCGCCTTCACCATCAACGTGCTCGGCGGCAGCGGCGGGGCGGCTTGAGCAAAGCGCTGGACGCCGCGGCCCCCTGCCGATTAAGCATCCGCCAACGTCGCTAGAACAAAGGGGCCACACCATGTATCGTCCGCTGCTCGGAGCCCTGCTGCTCGCCTCCTCCGCCCTCGCCGGCGCGCAGATCGTGCCCGAGGGCAATTCGAGGCCGCAGCCCGCCCCGATGCCCGCGCCGATCCCCGAGCCGCGCGACGTCGCCTATCCGGGCACGATCGCGCTCGACGTCGATGTGACCGACACGCAGCGCGGCATCGCTAATGTCCGCGAGACCATCCCCGTCGCGGCGAGCGGCGATCTCGTGCTCCTTTACCCGCGCTGGCTGCCGGGCAATCACGCGCCGTCGGGCGCGCTCAGCAACGTCGCGGGGCTGCGCTTCCGAGCCAATGGGCAGGACATCCCGTGGACGCGCGACCCGGTGAACCTGTTCGCGGTGCATGTGAACGTGCCCGCGGGCGTCCGGAAAGTGGAGGCCTCGTTCCAGTTCCTGTCGCCCACCAAGCCCGGCGAATCGTTCGTGTCGCCCGACCTGCTGCGGATCGAGTGGATCGCCACCAGCCTCTACCCGGCAGGCTATTTCGTCCGCGACATCCCCGTCGCCGCCACCGCCCGCTACCCCGACGGCTTCACCGCCGTGTCCGCCGTCCCCTCGACGCACACCGGCGCGACCTATCGCTATCAGACGACCAGCTACGAGATCCTGATGGACTCGCCGACGCTGGCGGGTCGTTATTACAAGGCGTGGCCGCTCACGGGCCGCGTGACGCTCGACACCTTCGCCGACACCCCCGACCAGCTCGCCGCCACCCTGGCGCAGATCGACGCGCACCGGCGGCTGGTCGAGCAGGCCGTGAAGCTGTTCGGCGCGCAGCATTACGACAATTACCATTTCCTGTTCTCGATCTCCGACCAGATCGCAGGCTCGGGGCTCGAGCATCACCGCAGTTCCGAGGACGGGGTGAGGCTCGGCTATTTCACCGAATGGGACAATCAGATCGGCGCGCGCAACCTGCTGCCGCACGAATATTCGCATAGTTGGGACGGCAAGTTCCGCCGCGGCGCGGATCTGTGGACGCCCAATTACGACGTGCCGATGCGCCCCTCCTTGCTCTGGGTCTATGAGGGCGGCACGCAGTTCTTCGGTTATCTGCTCCAGGCGCGCTCGGGGCTGGTGTCCAAGGAAGACACGCTCGACCAGTACGCCGCAATCATGGCCAATCTCGACGTGTCGCCCGGCCGGCAGTGGCGCCCACTGGTCGACACCACCTATGACGAGGCGATCAACGGTCGCCGCGCCAAGCCGTTCGCGAGCTGGCAGCGGACGGAGGATTACTACAACGAAGGCCTGTTGATCTGGATGGAGGTCGATTCGATGCTGCGCGAGCGGTCGCGCGGGACCAAGTCGATCGACGACTTCGCTCGCGCGTTCTTCGGGGTGCGCGATGGCGACTATGGCGAGCTGACCTATACGATCGACGATGTCGCCGCGACGCTGAACGGCATCGTGCCCTATGACTGGCGCACCTATCTCGTCCGCCGCACCACCGAGCTCGCCAACCATGCCCCGCTCGAGGGTTTCCGCCGCAACGGTTACAACCTCGTCTATACCGATCAGCCGTCCAAGGTGTTCAAGCAAGGCGAAAAGGCGCGCAAGAGCGTCGATCTCACCTATTCCCTCGGCCTCGCCGCGGACATGACGGGCAACGTCACCGGCGTGTTGTGGGACAGCCCCGCGTTCAAGGCCGGGGTCACTTCCGGCGCGCAGATCGTCGCGGTCGGCGATAGCGCCTATAGCGACGACCGCCTCCGCGCCGCCGTCACCGCCGCGAAGGGGGCAGGGCGGCCTGTCTCGTTATTGCTCAAGAACGGCGACCGGCTGCGTACGGCGGTGATCGACTATCATGGCGGGCTTCGCTACCCGCACCTGCAGAAGACGGGCGCGGGCGAGACCGGGCTCGACCGGCTGCTCGCGCCGCGTTGACCCGGACCCCGGTCCCAACATCCAAAGGAGCATCATGCGCATCGACCTGATCCCCGTCGGCAAGTCGCCGCCCGACGACCTCAATGTCATCATCGAGGTGCCGACCGGCGGCGAGCCGGTGAAATACGAGTTCGACAAGGCGAGCGGAGCGCTGTTCGTCGACCGCATCCTCCATACGCCGATGCGCTATCCGGCCAATTACGGCTTCGTGCCGCATACGCTCTCGCCCGACGGCGACCCGCTCGACGCGCTTGTGGTGGCGCGCTCGCCGTTCATTCCCGGCTGCGTCGTCCGCGCGCGCCCGATCGCGGTGCTGAACCTCGAGGACGAGGCGGGCGGCGACGAGAAGCTGGTCTGCGTGCCGGTCGACTCGACCTTTCCTTATTACTCCAACGTCGCCGAGCGCGACGACATGCCCGAGATCGTGTTCGAGCAGATCGAGCATTTCTTCACCCACTATAAGGACCTGGAAAAGAAGAAATGGGTCCGCGTCGGCACCTGGGGCGGGCGCGACGAGGCGCGGAGGATCACGCTGGAGGCGATCGACCGCTACAACGCCGCCAAGGCGCATGGCGAGGACCCGCAGGATGCGAGCGAGGAACTGGGGCGCTAGGAAATATTGGTCACGCGAAGAGCGCAAAGGACGCGAAGAGCGCGAAGGGGTCAGCTTGCCGCGAAGCGGCCTTCATCCCCGCATGGTTGAGGGCCGCTAACGCGGCGGAGAACTTGCCCATCCGTCCTTCTCTTCGCGCCCTTCGCGTTCTTTGCGTCCCTCGCGTGATCCCTTATTTTCTTCGGCTGATCGCCCCCCGCCGCCCCGCTTCCAGCGCAAGCTCGGCCCAACGGCGCAGCGCCTCCGCATCGTCATACGCCTCGTCGGGCGCGCGGCGGTAGCTCATCGTCGCGACCCCGCCTTCCCGCTGATAACTGAACCGCTCGCACCCCGCCGCGTCCCAAGCCGCGTCGCTCACCCGATCCGCCTTGAACCAGAGCGCATCATCGGCGACGATCGCGAACACGACCCCGTCGCAGTAGAGCGTCGCCCCGCCCATCATCGCGCGGCTTGTCACCGCGCCCACCGGCTCCATCGCCTCCGCCACCCAGGCAACCAGCCCCGCGTCCGCCGCCATCAGGTCCGCCCCGCCAGCCGCACGAGCGCGTCGCCCTCGACCCGCTGCACCGTCCACCCGTCCATCCCGGCGGCCCCCAGCTTGCGGTAGAACGCGATCGCCCCTTCGTTCCAGTCGAGCACCGACCATTCGAACCGCGCGCACCCGCGTGTCACCGCGACCTCCGCCAAATGCCGGAGCAGCGCCTCGCCGACGCCAAGCCCCCGCGCTTCGGGCGTGACGTATAGGTCTTCCAGATACAGCCCGCGCCGCCCGGTCCAGGTGCTGAAATTGTGAAAGAACAGCGCGAAGCCGACCGCCGCCCCGCCCTGCTCGGCGATCACCGCTTCGGCGGCAGGATGCACGCCGAACAGCGCCTCCTCAAGCAACCCGTCGGTCGCCGCCACCGCGTTCGGCTCCCGCTCGAACGCGGCGAGCTCGCGGACGAAGCGGAGCACGACCGGCACGTCGGCGCGCGTCGCGGGGCGGATCGCGAGGCTCACGCCCCCATCTCCCCCGGCGGCATCGCGGGCGCGGCCCCGCGCACCGCCGCGACGCAGCCCGCGATGATCAGCGCCGCACCTGCCACCGTCCACGCCGACACAAGCTCGCCGAACACCAGTCGACCCAGCATCGCCGCCCACAGGAACGCGGTATATTCCACCGGCGCCAGCACCTGCGCCTGCGCCCGGGCATAGGCCCAGGTGAGCAGCATCCCCGACACGGTGCCCAACACCGCCGCCCCGACGATCGGGAGCACCTGCTCGGGCCTCGGCAGCGCGGGCAAGAACAGCACGACCGGCAGACAGACCACGCCCATCACGAGCGTGCCGAAGAACGCGACCTCCAGCGGCGGGGCGACCTGCGCCTGCCGCCGCAGCAGCACCAGGCTGCCCGCGTACAGCACCGAGGCGGCGAAGATCGCGCCGGTGCCGAGCAGCGTTCCCGTCGCGACGTGCGCGCGCGCCTGCCCGGCGGCGATCACCGATATCCCTACCCCCGCCGCCACCGAGCCGATCAACGCCGCGCGCCGCACCCGCTCGCCCAGCGTCCATGCGGCGAGGAAGATCGCCAGCAACGGCGCGACGAACGTGATCGCGATGCCCTGCGCCATCGGCACACGGACCAGCCCCCAGAAGAACAGCAGCACCGACACGGTCGCCAACACGCCGCGCGTCGCATGGAGCCGGAGCGCGGAGCGGTTCGGCCAACGCTCCCGCCGGGCCAGCATCAGCACCCCCGTGATCGCCACCCCCACCCAGGACCGCCACAGCACGGCCAGCACCGGGCCGCTCTCGATCGACAATCGCTTGAGCAGCACATCCATCAACGAATAGATCGCGATCCCCAGCGCCGCGACGCAAAAGGCGGTAGCGGGCGGGATGGGGCGAGGGACGCTCACTGCGTTCCCACCTCGGAAGTCGGTACAAGCCGTCCTCCCACCCTCCCCGGCGAAGGGGTACCCCGCGAAGTACCACTTCGCGGGGACCCCGAAGGCCGGGGCCCAGCACGACGCCCGCCGCTCACACGAGCGTCGGCGCGAGGTCCTCCCAGTCCGGGTTCATCTCCTCGCTCCGGCGTACCTTCCACGCTCGCTTCCATTCCTTCATCTGCCGTTCTCTGAAGCGAGCCGCGTCGATGCCCTCATGCACCTCGTACCAGACGAGGTCGTGGCAGCCGTACTTCTTACTGAAGCCCTCGACGACACCGTTGCGATGCTCCCAGGCGCGCTTCGGGAGGTCGATGGTGGAGCCCAGGTAGATGGTGCCGTTACGCCGGCTTGCCACCATGTAAACGCACGGAAGCGGGTCCACTTGGCTCAATGCTGGGCCCCGGCCTTCGCCGGGGAGGGTGCAGGGGCCACTCTAACTATCTCCGCTTCGGCCCGGCGGTCCGCCAGCAGATCATCCACCAGACTGCCGGTAAAGCCCGGCGGCAGCATCGACCGGAACTGCTCCTGTCCGTCGCGCACGAGGTCGGCGTACGTCCGGATCACCAAGCGTCCGTCCTCTTGATCGACGGACAACCAGTCACCCGGCTCAAAGCCCATTGCGCGCGTGATCTCGACAGGCAGCGCCAAGCGGCCATCCTCGGTGATACGGGTCTGATACGTCATCGTCCTGCTCCCAACCCTACTCCGCCGCGATCGCGCCCGCCTCCAGCGTTGCCTCGCGCGCGTCGATCTCCGCCGCCTTCGCCTCCACCAGCCGGACGATGTGGTCGACCATGCCCTCGTCCTCGACATGGTGGTCGGTGACGCCCGACAGATAGACCATGTGCCGCCCCGCGCCGCCGCCCGTCACGCCGATATCGGTTTCGCGCGCCTCGCCCGGGCCGTTGACGACGCAGCCGAGCACGGACAGCGACATGGGAGTGCGGATGTGCTGCAACCGCTCCTCCAGCTTCTGCACGGTGCGGATCACGTCAAAGCCCTGCCGCGCGCAAGACGGGCACGACACCACGCGCACGCCGCGGTTGCGGATGCCGAGCGCCTTCAGGATTTCGAACCCGACGCGCACTTCCTCCTCCGGCTCAGCGGATAGCGAGACGCGGATCGTGTCGCCGATCCCGAACCATAGGAGCGAGCCGATGCCGATCGACGACTTCACCGTCCCCCCGATCAGCCCGCCCGCCTCGGTGATGCCGAGATGCAGGGGGCAGTCGACCGCTTCCGCCAGCTGCTGATAGGCCGCGACCGCGAGGAACACGTCCGACGCCTTCACCGCCACCTTGTATTCGTGGAAGTCGTGGTCCTGGAGGATCTTGATATGGTCGAGCGCGCTCTCGACCAGCGCCGCCGGGCAGGGCTCGCCGTACTTTTCGAGCAGGTCCTTTTCGAGGCTCCCCGCGTTGACGCCGATGCGGATCGCGCAACCGTTCGCCTTGGCGGCGTTCACGACCTCGCGCACCCGGTCGGACGAGCCGATATTGCCCGGATTGATGCGCAGGCACGCCGC
>CAXTTU010000056.1:0-13042 GCA_964247225.1 uncultured Sphingomonas sp.
GTCGAGCGCGGCAAGCTGGGCGGTGTCGAACGTCATCCGCACCACGGTGCCGCCACCCGGACGGTCCAAAAAGTCCATCGTTCCCGCATGTTCCTCCACGATCTTCTTGACGATTGCGAGGCCGAGGCCGGTGCCTCTCGCGCGTGTAGTCATATAGGGCTCGACGATGCGGTCGCGATCGGGCGGCAGGCCGACGCCGGTGTCGGCGACCTCGACGCAGGCACGGCCGGGCGCGTCGGAGAGCGCGATCGTCACCGCCCCGCTCCCGCCCGCGGCCTCGATCGCCTCGACCGCGTTCTTGACGATGTTGGTCAGCGCCTGCCCGATCTGGCGGCGATCGCAGACCAGCGTCGGCGCGGGCTCGTCATGGATGAGGCTGAACCGGACCGCCGGATGCGCGACTTCGTGGAGCAGGAGGGTTTGTCGCGCGATGTCGACCAGCGGCTCTTCGCGAAACACCGGTTTGGGCATGCGTGCGAAGGAGGAGAACTCGTCCACCATGCGCCTGAGGTCGCCGACCTGGCGGACGATGATATCGGTCAGCCGCGCGAAGGTGGTGTCGCCCGGTTCGACATTCTTGCCGTAGCGACGCTGGAGCCGCTCGGCGGCGAGCTGGATCGGCGTGAGCGGGTTCTTGATCTCGTGCGCGATGCGGCGCGCAACGTCCGACCACGCCGCCAGCCGCTGGTTGCGCAGCTGTTGCGTCATATCGTCGAAGGTAAGGATCGGCCCCGCTTCCGCGCGCGCGACGCGAACCGCGAGCGTGCGCACTTCCGCGCCCGCCAGAACCTCCACCACCGCCTCGCGCTGGCCACTGTCGATCAGCCGATCGAGCTCGGGCGCGACCTCATTGAGCGGGCGACCCACCGGGGACCCGCCGATGTCGAGCAGCCCCAGGGCGGAGGCGTTGATGATCCGCACGGTCCGGTCGGGCGCGACCGAGACGACGCCCGCCGACACCCCGCCCATCACCGCCTCGATCAGCGCGCGGCGCGATTCGAGCGCGGCGGTCTGCTGCTGGAGTTCGCCCGTCATGCGGTTGAACGCGTTGGCGAGCGTGCCGACCTCATCGCGCGTCCGCGGCGCGGCGACCCGCGCGGTCAGGTCGCCGCCCTCGACCCGCCGCGCGGCGTCGACCAGCTCGCCGACGGGCGCAACGAGCCGATCCGCGACGGCGAGCGCGATCCAGACGGCGACGCCGACGATGAGCAGGGAGACGGCGAGAAGGGCGGCGTTGAACCGGAGTTGTAATGAGCGCGAACGCGCCTGCAGCGCCCGGTAATCCGCCAATATCGCATCACCTCGCCGGAGCTGCGCGGTAAGTTGAGGATCGAAGATCCGTGCTGCGTACAGGTAGGCGTGTGTTCCATAAGCAAGAGGCACAATGATGCCGATGCGATCGCTGCTGGTCACGGTCACAACGGGAGCGCCACGGTCGATGTCGGCCATCATTCCTCGCGTGACAACGTTGCTAAGCGGACGATCATAAGGATTGAGAACCGCGAGCGGATCAACCTCCCCACGCTTGAGGATGGCGGCTTCCGAGAGGCTGCGCTGATAACTCTGAAACAGAAGTCTATTGGTAAACTGGCGACTCTCGATCGGTATCTGTCGAAGATACCCTGACACGTCGACGCTCATCGCGCGAACCTCTCCCGCGACCGATTGAACTTCGCGGTCATAATTTCCGCGCACCAACTCGCTGGCATTGACCAGCATGGCTCGAGCCCGTGAGGACGACGAAAACTCGATACCGTATTGGAGCAGCAAAGACGCCGCGAGCGCGACCAGCAGCATCGGTACGGCTGCCATCACCGAGAACAGCGCGACAAGTCGGACATGAAGCTGCCCTTCGCCGCCGATCGGCGACCGCGCCGCGCGGCGGTGCGCGATGCGGCGGCCGAGCAGGATCATTAGCGCGACACCCGGGACCAGGTTGGCTACCAGTAGCAGCGCTACCAGCCCTTGCGGCAACAGCTCCTGCGCCCGCGTGTGCGCGACAATGACGTAATAGCTCCCCACCGCCACTGCCGCCGCGACCGCCAGCACCGCCACCTCAACTAGCGGGGTGACGTGAAAGCGGCGCTGCGGCTCGGCTGGGTCGATGGGGCTGACGCCGGCGATCATCGGAACAGGCGATACACGCTTGGTGTTGCCCGGAAAACACAATCTTGCTCCGGGTCACCCGGGTTGGGTGCCACCGGGTCGCGGTTCGAGCCCAAGCGCGTCCAACCGCTTGCGAAGCGTGTTCCGGTTCAGCCCGAGCGTGCGAGCGGCGCGAAGCTGGTTACCGGCGTGGCGCGCGAGCACGGCCTCAATCAGCGGTCGTTCCACCTCCGCGATCACGCGCTCGTGGAGCGACCCGTCCTCGAACACTCCCGGTTCGTCCGTCGCAAGCCGGTCGATATGCGCGCGTACCGCTTTCGCCAAGTCAGGCGGCCCGGTGACGACCATCTCGACCCCCTGCCCGAGCAGTGTCGCGACCTCATCCGGGCCAAGCACCTCGTCACGGGACAGGACGCACAAGCGGCGGATGACATTCTCCAGCTCGCGCACGTTCCCCGGCCAATTGTGCCGCTCCAGCAGCGCAACCGCGTCCGCATGGAGGTTACGGCGGGGCAACCCGTCCGCGGCGGCTCGGTCGAGGAAGTGGCCCGCGAGCCGCGCGACATCGCCGCCGCGTTCGCGAAGCGGGGGCAGCGTCAGCGGCACGACATTGAGCCGGTAGAACAGGTCCTCGCGAAACCGCCCTGCCCTGACGAGCGCGAGCAGGTCCTGGTTGCTCGCCGCGACGATCCGCACATCGGCGCGGATCAGCCGCGCCCCACCCACGGCGGTGAACTCGCCCGCTTGCAAAACCCTGAGCAGCCGCGTTTGCGCCTCCACCGGCATATCGCCAATCTCGTCGAGGAACAACGTGCCCCCCGCCGCTTGCTCGAAGCGCCCGGCCGCGCGCGCCGCTGCGCCGGTGAATGCACCCCGCTCATGCCCGAACAGCTCCGCCTCGATCAGCTCTCGCGGGATCGCGGCCATGTTGATTGCCACGAACGCGGCGGCGCGACGTGGGCCCAAATCGTGGATCGCGCGCGCGACCAGCTCCTTGCCGGTGCCCGACTCGCCCGAGAGGAGCACGGTGAGATCGGTCGGCACCACGCGCGCGATGATCCGGTACACCTCCTGCATCGCGGGCGAGCGACCGATCAGCGGCGAGGTTTCGTCGAGTGGTGGAGCGGCCTCGCCCGCTTGCACACCCCTCGCGAGCGCGGCTGCGACAGCGGCGGTTAGTCGGTGAAGATCAAATGGCTTGGGGAGGTAATCAAAGGCTCCGGCTTCGGTGGCGCGGACGGCGGTGGTGAGCGTGTTGCGCGCGGACAGAACGATGATCGGCAGCGTGGGGTCGCTCTCCGCCAGCCGGGCGGCGCGCTCGAGCCCGTCGCCATCGGGCAGCACCACGTCCGTGACGAGCACGTCCGGTCTGCCACGCGCGAGTTCGCGATCAAGCTCGGCGAGGCTCGCCGCCGCCCGCACCTCGTGCCCGACGCGCCGCAACGCTTGCGAGATCACCGTCCGGATCGCCGCGTCATCGTCGACGACGAGCACGCGGCTCATGCGGCGCGGGGCAGCAGGAGTCGGAACACGGTCATCGCGGGGTCGCCTTCCCGCGCATAACGGACCAGCCCGCCCATGTCGCGGACCAGCTTGTAGACCAGCGCCAGGCCGAGCCCCTGCCCTTCGGGTCGCCCCGATACGAAGGGGTCGAACAGCTGTTCGGCGATCTCGGCGGGCGCGCCCGGGCCGTTGTCGATCACGGCGATCTCGATCGGCAGCGCGCGTCGCGGTCGCCCCGGCCCGGCGCTCACGGTCATGCCGTGGCGATAGGCGGTGGACAGGATAAGCCGCCGATCGAGTTGCGAAACAGTGGCCTCGGCGGCGTTCTTCAGAAGATTTATGAGCACCTGAACCAGCGCGTCGCGATTGACCTCTGCTTTTGGGAGCGACGGATCAAACCTTTCCTCCCAATGGACCCCGCGCGCAAACCCCGCCGCCGCGACCTGACGCACATGCGCGAGCAGAGGATAGATGTTCTCCGCCGACAGCGGCAGCGGGCGCGCGTCGGTGAAATCCTGCATCCGGTCGATCAGCCCGGCGATGCGGTCGACCTCATTCACGATCAGCGTCGGCAACTCTCCCGGCCCGAGCAGCTGCGCCGCGCCGCGGATGCCCGAGAGCGGGTTCCTGATTTCATGCGCGAGCATCGCCGCCGCGCCGATCGCGGCGCGTGCCCCTGCCGCGGGACGGTCGAACCCGCGCGGGCCGGCGGGGTGCAGCGTCACCACACGCCAGCCGGGCCGCTCGGGTAGCTCCGCCCCGGCAATATCGACGCGCAGCCGCAGACCCCGAGCAGTCTCCACCTCCGCGTCGAATGCGGCGAAGTCGTCCGCGCGGCGCTGTTGCCCGGGCAGCACGGCGGTGAATGCACGCCCTCGCATCGCCCGTTCCGACCAGTTGAGCAGCTGTTCGCACGCCGCGTTCGCCTGCACGATGCACCCGTCGGGATCGAGCGTCAGCACCGCCACGGGGAGCGCGGCGACCAGCTCGGCCGGTCCGGGCCGCGCCGCGCCCGTCACCTCAGGCCGCCGCGCGATCGAGCCAGGGTGCGTAGAACTCGGCCAGCATCGCGCGGACGCGCCCCGGGTCAGGCTCTTGGTTCACCCGATTACGGAACTCGGCCGAGCCGGGCAGCCCGCGCGTGTACCAGCCGAGATGTTTCCGGGCCATGTTGACGCCGGTAACGATGCCATAATGGTCGAGCATCGCCTCGTAATGCGTGGAGATCAGGCGGTATTGCTCATCCAGTGACGGATCGGGTACGCGCCCGCCGCCGCCCAGCGCCGCCATCACCTGTGCGAGCAGCCAGGGGCGACCGTATGCGCCACGCCCGATCATCACTCCATCCGCGCCCGACTGGTCGAGCGCCGCGCGCGCGTCCTCGACCGAACAGATATCGCCGTTGACGATCACCGGGATCGACACCGCTGCCTTGACCCGCGCGACGAAACGCCAGTCCGCCTCGCCCTTGTACATCTGGTTCCGCGTGCGGCCGTGCACCGTCACCATCTTTGCGCCGAGGTCCTGCGCGATGCGCGCGAGCTCGGGCGCGTTCAGGCTGTCGTGGCACCAGCCCATCCGCATCTTGACGGTGACCGGGACGGCTACCGCCTTTACCGTCGCCTCAATCAGTTGTGCGGCGAGCTTCAGGTCACGCATCAGCGCAGAGCCCGCGTCGCCGTTGGTCACCTTGCGGACCGGGCAGCCCATGTTGATGTCGACGATCGCCGCGCCGCGGTCTTCGCTCAGCTTCGCGGCCTCGGCCATCTCGTAGGGCGTGCAGCCGACGAGCTGCATCGACACCGGCTCCTCGACCGGGTCCCAGGCGAACTTCTGCAGGGACTGGCGCGTGTCGCGGATCGCGGCCTGACTCGCCACCATCTCCGTTACGTTGAGGCCCGAGCCATAGCCGCGCACCGCCACGCGAAACGGGCGATCGGTGACGCCGGTCATCGGTGCCAGAATCACCGGTGTCTCGATCCGGACCGGGCCGATCTGCAAGGGGCTGAGCGCGCGCATGTGCCTAAGTTTCGGGCAGTTAGTCGAGCGCGCGGGTCGGGGCAAGGCTGGCGGGCGCGGGGGCGTTGGGCTAGGCGCGCGGCATGACCGACATTCGCACTGTTGCGCTGTTGATGGCCGCGGGCCAGGGCGTCCGCATCGGCGGGGGTGTACCCAAGCAGTTCCGCGCGCTTGGCGGCAAGCCGATGCTGGCCCATGCCTATGCCGCGCTGACGTCGCATCCGGCGGTCGATGAGGTGATTGTGATCTGCGGCGTGGATCAGGAGGCGGCGACGCGTGCGGTGCTGGGCGACGTGCGTACGGTAACGGGCGGCGCGACCCGGCGGGAATCGGTGCGCAACGGGCTGGAGGTGCTGGATCAGGAACA
Organism: uncultured Sphingomonas sp.; assembly: GCA_964247225.1. Lineage (GTDB taxonomy): Bacteria > Pseudomonadota > Alphaproteobacteria > Sphingomonadales > Sphingomonadaceae > Sphingomonas. The sequence continues at coordinate 5,996 of CAXTTU010000056.1, forward strand.
GGCCGACCGCGTGTTGATCCACGACGCCGCTCGTCCGTTCCTGCCCGCGGCGGTGATCGACCGATTGCTTGCTGCGCTCGACACGCACGAGGGCGCGGTGCCGGCGCTGCCGGTCCCCGACACGCTGGTCCGCTGGGATGGGGCACTCGGCGACAATGTCGCCCGTGACGGCCTGTACCGGGTTCAGACCCCGCAGGCGTTCATGTACGATGTCGTGCTCGCCGCGCATCGTGATTGGCCCGATGGCGAGGAGGCGACCGACGACGCGCAGATGGTGCGCCTCGCGGGGCTGGAGGTCACGATCGTGGAAGGCGACCCGATGCTGGAGAAGATCACCCATCCGCAAGACTTCGCCGCCGCCGAGGCGCGGCTCGCGGCGGCGAGCGATGTGCGGGTGGCGACCGGGTTCGATGTTCACCGGCTCGAAGCGGGCGAGGAGCTGTGGCTCGGCGGCGTGCTGATCCCGCACGAAAAGGGCCTGTCCGGCCATAGCGATGCGGACGTCGCGCTTCACGCGATCACCGACGCGCTGCTCGGCACGATTGCGGACGGCGATATCGGCTCGCATTTCCCGCCCAGCGACCCGCAATGGCGCGGCGCGGACTCGGCGCGCTTCCTTCGCCACGCGGCGGACTTGATCGCGCGCGAAGGTGGGACCATCTCCTTTATCGACCTGACGCTGATCTGCGAGGCGCCCAAGATCGGCCCGCATCGGGACGCCATCCGCGCCCGGATCGCGGACCTGTTGCGGCTCCCCCTCCGCCAGGTGAGCGTCAAGGCGACCACCACCGAACGGCTCGGCTTTACCGGGCGCGGCGAAGGCATCGCCGCGCAGGCCGCCGCCACCGTTCGCCTGCCCCGGGTTTGATATGAAGCGCTCTGCCGCCCTGCTCGCCGTCCTCGCGCTGTCCGCCGCCTCGTCCGCCGAAGCGCAGCGCCCGTGCCTGACCGCGCCCGAAGCCGAATCGCTCGCGCTGGTCGCGATGCCCGAGATCATCCGCGACACCGGCGCGGTGTGCATCACCCGCCTGCCCGCCAATAGTCTTATCCGGCAGACGCACGGCGCATTCATCGAGAAATACGAACACGCCGCCGATCACGCCTGGCCCGCGGCGGAGGCGGCGATCGTCAAGCTGAGCGACCCGATGGTCTCGGTCTTGCTCCAGTCGCAATATGCGCGCCCGCTGCTGACGACGCTGCTGGTTCCGCAGCTGGTCGGCAAGATCAACACGGACGACTGCTCGTTCATCGACCGCGTGGTGACCGACCTCGCGCCGCTACCGCCCGCCAACGCCGCCGGGCTGGTCGTGACCACGCTCCAGCACCTCAAGGCGGAGCAGGAAGCAGGCAAGCAGGTCAACCTGCCCAAACTGCCGCTGTGCGCGGAGCCGCGCTGATGGACACGATCCTGCCCGCCACGTTGATCGAAGCCGCTACGCGCGTCGTGGAGGCGAACCGCGCGGCGGGGCGGCGCATCGTGACCGCCGAGAGCTGCACCGGCGGGCTGGTCGCGGCGGCGCTGACGGAGGTGCCGGGCTGTTCGGATGTCGTTGAGGGCGCGTTCGTGACCTATTCCAACGACGCCAAGCTCGGCTTTCTGAAGATGAGCTCCGACGTATTAGACACGTTCGGCGCTGTCTCGGTCGCGACCGCCTGGGCGATGGCGCAGGGGGCGATCGAGAACAGCCATGCGGATGTCGCGGTGGCGATCACCGGCATCGCCGGGCCGGGCGGCGCGACGGCGAAGAAGCCGGTCGGCATGGTGGTGTTCGCGCGGGCCGAGCGCGGCGCGGACCCGAACAACGTCGTCGCCGACCGGCGCGAGTTCGGCGATCTCGGCCGCGGCGGCGTCCGGCTTCAGGCCGCGTTGTGCGCGCTCGACCTGCTAATGCCCGTGGCAGCGTCCGAGCCGTAGAGCTTCGCCGCCCGCGCCTCGAACGCGCCGGTCATGCGGCGCAGCGCGGTGCCGAACACCTGCCCCGCCACCGCCTCGAACAGGCGGCTCTTAAACGCGAAGTCGACCGAGAAATCGACGCGGCACCCGCCCTGCCCTTCGGTCGCGAACCGCCATTCGCTGACGAGGTGCTTGAGCGGGCCGTCCAGATATTCGGTGCGGATGCCTTCCGCGCGCTGCTTGACCACGCGCGAAGTGAACGTCTCGCGCAGGCCCTTGAACCCGACCACCACGTCCGCGACCATTTCGGTCGCGCTGTTCGAGCGAACGCGCGTTGCGGCCACCCAAGGCAGGAACTCCGGGTAGCGCGCGACATCGGCGACGAGGTCGAACATCTGCTCCGGGCTATAGGGCAGCAGCCGGGTCTCGGCGTGACGGGGCATCGTCGCTCCTAAGCGCGCGCCAGCTTCGCCTCGCGCGCCGCCCGCAGCTTCGCAAAATCCGCACCCGCATGGTAGCTGGAGCGAGTCAGCGGCGAGGAGGCGACGAGCAAGAACCCCTTTGCCCGCGCGATCGCGGCATAGGCGTCGAACGCCTGCGGGGTCACGAAGTCGGCAACCTTGGCGTGGCGCGGCGTCGGCTGAAGATACTGGCCCATGGTCAGGAAGTCGATGTCGGCCGAGCGCATGTCATCCATCACCTGATGGACCTCCAGCCGCTCTTCGCCGAGACCCATCATCACCCCCGATTTGGTGAAGATCGACGGGTCGTGCCGCTTGACCGATTCGAGCAGCCGCAGCGACGCATAGTAACGCGCGCCGGGGCGGATCGTCGGGTAGAGCCGCGGCACGGTCTCCAGATTGTGATTATACACATCCGGTCGCGCGGCGACGATCGACTCCACCGCGGCCTGCGCCTTGTTCCTGAAGTCCGGCGTGAGGATCTCGACGGTGGTCGACGGCGTCGTGCGGCGCAGCGCCTCGATCACGCCGACGAACTGCGACGCGCCGCCATCGGGCAGGTCATCGCGGTCGACCGAGGTGATGACGATATGCTCCAGCCCCAGCTCGGCGGCGGCGACCGCGACATGCTCGGCCTCGTCACGGTCCACCGCACGCGGCATCCCGGTCTTGACGTTGCAGAACGCGCAGGCGCGAGTGCAGGTATCGCCAAGGATCATCACCGTCGCGTGCTTGCGCGTCCAGCATTCCCCGATGTTGGGGCACGCCGCTTCCTCGCACACGGTCGCAAGGCCAAGACGGCGCATCAGCGCCTTGGTCTCGCCGAACCCGACCGAGGTCGGCGCCTTGACGCGGATCCAATCTGGCTTGCGGACGCGTGCCGGGCGCGCCAACGCTGTGCTGTCGGTCATGATGGTCAGATAGCGACGGACCGGCGGGGAAACAACGCGAGAACGGGGCACATATGACCGACTTCACCGACCTGATTACCGGCTATCAGCGCTTTCGGGACGGGGACTGGGCGCGTCAGCGCGCGCGCTGGGCGGAGCTCGCCGAGGGGCAGAGCCCCAAGGTGATGGTGATCGCCTGTTCGGACAGCCGCGTGGACCCGACGCAGATCTTTGATGCTTCGCCCGGCGAGATCTTCATGGTCCGCAACATCGCCAATCTGGTCCCCCCGTACGAGCAGGGCGGCGGGCGGCACGGTGTCTCTGCCGCTATCGAGTTCGCGGTGACGCAGCTGGAAGTGCCCGAGATTGTGGTGATGGGACACGAGTCGTGCGGCGGCGTCGGGGCCGCGTTGACCGAGCGGTTCGACGGGGCCGCGCCGGGTCAGGGCGGCTTCATCGCGCATTGGGTCGACATGCTCGACGACGCGCGCGGGCGGATCGTCGCGGAGCACGGGCACGGCTCCGCCGCCGTCCGCGCGATGGAGCACGAGACGGTGCGCGTCAGCATCGCCAATTTGCGGACGTTCCCGTTCGTGGCGGAGCGGGAAGCGGCGGGCAAGCTGGCGTTACGCGGCGCGTATTTCGCGATCCGCGACGGCGTGCTGCATGTGATGGGAGAGGATGGCGCATTCGCTGCCGCGCTCGATTGACCGGGTCCGCGCGGCCCTGATCGGGACGCCGCAGGAGCTTGTATCCGTTGTCCTTGGTCGGCATCGTGAGGGGATGCGGTGAGGGGAATCACCGCTCATCGAGAGGGGTTCTGATGCGCGTCATGTACTTGGGCGACCACGGAACGGACGTCGTCGCGCTGCAAGGCCTATTAAAGCGCTATGATCCGACGGTCACACCGGACGGCCAGTACGGCCCCAAGACCGAGCGCACGGTTCGGCTGGCGCAACGGCGGCTGGGCCTGTTTCCGCCCGACGGGAGGGCGGGGCCGGTAACATTGTCGGCGCTGGCCAAGGCGGCGCAGCCGACCGCCCCCAGCTTCGCCGATCGGGCGAGGTCAGCCTTCCACAAGGCAGAGCAGGTGGCGGCGACGGCTGAGGCGCAAGTCGCGTCATGGTGGCACGCGCTGGTCGTGCCTGCCCCGCCCATCCCGACGGCGCTCCGTCACGCGGTCGCTCCGGCGATACGGCGGGCCATGACCAACACGCCCCCGCCGGGAGAAGTGCGCGATCCTCGGCTCATGCGGTTGTCCTTGCCTGGCCGCCAGTTTATTTTTCGGCACGAGGCAGGTACAGGCCGCACAACCGCACACCTACACCATCCTAACGGGGTCAGCGGTGTAACGATTGGAGCCGGCTATGACATGGGCGCGCGTAGCAAACAGTCCGTCGCGCAAGACTTGATACGGGCGGGCGTGGCCCCGGCAACCGCAACGCAAGCAGCTGAAGGTGCAGGGCTGCATGGAGCTGCGGCTGATGCTTTTGTCAAGGCACATAAAAGTCTGTTGGACCTGAGTTTACGCAATCAGGTTGATCTATTGATTTTCGATGAGCAGACTTACGAGCGCATGGTGAAACGCCGGATCAAAGTACCCCTTCATCAGCATGAGTTTGATGCATTGGTTTCCTACGCCGGTAATCCAGGAAAACACGGTTGGCCGAAAGTCGTGGATCTAGTGAACCAGCACCGATACCCGGACGCGATGTCCGAGATACATCGTCACACAGCGAAGCCTGGAGACCGGGCACGCCAGGGGTTGATAAATCGACGAAACGCCGAAGCTCGGTTGTTCCTGTATGGAGATTATAAATGCACGTCGGGCCGTTAGTATGCCTTATGGGTCTTTGCGTGGCTTTGATGGGCTGTGATAGTGGAAGCGCAGCTAGACACGATCCCGATCCAATGAACGTCAACCAGCCCACGCGTACAACTGCGGTCCCGGCATCAGAGGCAATTTCAACAAGCAATCATCGCCCCGGGATGCAAAGCGATGAGGAGTTCATCCACACAGTTCGAACTGAGCTTGTTGAGGCGCATAGTAGCTTCGACGGTAATCCTGTTATCGATCTGCAATTTGTTAGCTCATGTGCGGCGACGTTGTTGACGAGCGTAGGTAAGACTACGTTCCGCTGGGCGGAACTGGGTGATTTAGCCGCCACTGATGACGGTAAAAATTATGACTTGCCTTTGATGACTGGAAGTCAGACGCATCATCTTACGCTTTCTAGCGGTCATGAAGCAGATCAGATTAATGGTTCACTGGGAATACTAGAAATGCAGTGTCAAGGCAAGTAGTTTTGATCTGACCTTCTCCGTCACGCTTAAGTTGGGCTTTGGATAACCTGCATTTCTGTCCGGTGTGTTTAGGGTCGGGAGTGGGTGAGGCGAGGAGACGCCGACGTGCTATCACTTAATTTCAGAGATATAGGTGAAACATAGGTTGCTAGTCGTTGTCGTTCTCTCGTTGCTTACGTCAGCTTGCGGGCGACCCACACCGGCAAGAACATCAGTTAAGACAGCAACCGCAGCTCCCAGTTCGCGAGTTTCTGACGGGTCAACGGGCGCTCCGTCGACAGCCGTAAAATCGTCGACAAACCGAGTCAGCTCTGGCACGGACAATGGCGCGACCAGCAACGCTCAGATCAACGCAAACATCATGAAGGTGCTTCACGATACCTTGCCTGCGTCGCGCGCAACATTCGATGGTGACCCGATTACTGACCTACGCCAATCCGGTGAGTGTTCGGCGACAATCGCGACAGCAAAGCGTACCACGGCCGTCAGCTGGCGCGATCTTGGCAATCTTGCTCCGACAGATGATGGCAAGATCATGACATTTGACGTTGCCGCAGGGGGCATCACCCACAAACTCTCTGCGCCCGTGGGCGAAGAAGGAGACCATCTCAATATGGCGCTCGGCGTCCTCGATGGGAACTGCTCGCCTCAGGCAGGAGGTTAGGCGCAATAGCTCTGCCATGATGCCCCATCATACCAGAGTATCAGTCTTGCCGCTGCTACTAGCCGCCTGTGGATCGGCAACCTCGCCGACCCCGACCTCGACGGTTGCACATTCACTAGAGACGACGTCGTCCAGAGCGCAAGCTGGCCTCGAAGCAGGCGCTGGCGACCCGGCGGCCCCGTCGGCCGGACCAGCGCAGAACGCCTCCGGCCCCTATGCGACGGCCAGCAATGCGTTGCGAGCAGGTCTCCTTGCAGCACATGCCACATTGGACGGACACGCTGTTACGAATCTGAAAACCCAAGGCGGTTGTTCCGCGACGATCGTAACTGACGGGGCAGCCACCGAAGTACATTGGAAAGACCTCGCCAATCTCGCGCCGCGGACGGAAAGCAAGCACATGATCTTCCAGTTTCCCGCGGGAACTCGGACGCACATGCTCTCGATAGAAAGCAATGACATCGCCGAGCGGATCAACATGGGGCTCGGCTTCCTCGACGAGAGCTGCTCGTCCCACGAGTGAGCGGGCTCACACGTCCGACAACGACGCCGGCACTACCCAGCTGCAGGCGTCACCGCGCGATCCACGTCTTTCGCCGCCCCGCCCGTCACCCGGATGTTGAGTTCGCGGAGCTGCTTTGCCGATACAGCGCTCGGCGCGCCCATCATCAGGTCTTCCGCGCGCTGGTTCATCGGGAACAGCACCACCTCGCGGATGTTGGGCTCGCCCGCGAGGAGCATCACCATGCGGTCGATCCCGGGCGCGGAGCCGCCGTGCGGGGGCGCGCCGTATTTGAACGCGTTGATCATGCCGGCGAAGTTCTTGTCGACGTC
>CAXTTU010000057.1:0-12981 GCA_964247225.1 uncultured Sphingomonas sp.
ACCGTGGTCCGCGCCGCGATGGTGGCGACCGCGGCCCCCGCCGCGAGCGCGCCGAGGGCGGCACGCAGGACGGCCCCGCGCCCGACTTCGCACCCGCCTTCCTGACCGGCGACCGGGATAGCTAAGCGGTCGGGCCAATAGGAGCAAAGTGGAGGGCCCGGTCGTAAGGCCGGGCCCTTCTCGCTTTTTTGGAATAAGGGACGACTCGGAAACTTTTGCAACATCGGCGTCCCAGAACTTGCCACCTACACAACTTTCGGTGTCGCTAGTCGGGAATGCACTTGCGCGCAGGAGACATGCTGAACCCTTCAGGTGCTGGCTTGTAAGCATCCGTCGGGCGCGGCCATCGCTTATCGCGACTCTGTTGCTGGCGTAATCGGGTCGGCTCGATCCCGACCACTACCAGCTGATCATTCAGTCCACCGCGAACCCGGCAAACGTCACGATTAAACGATTGCTTGGCCGGCCGTCGCAGCCGGCTGTCGCCGTAACGGCGGTTGTTAACCAGCGCTATATAAGCATGGACATCGAGCGCAGCGGCATCGACCAAGGCCGAGAAGCTTTCTAGGTCCTTGTTCCACGAAAGCGTGATTAAGCAATCGACCCGGCCCTGAAACTCTGCGCGGTAGTCCACGTTCTGGAGCTCGCTGCAAACCAGAACCCCGAAGTATAGACCGTTGTGCTGGTATACCCGCTTGAGATCGGTCCCCTTGGTCCAACTCAGGCCGTGGCTGGCATATAGCTGCTGCTCCTCTCCGGGCGCGGGCAATGACTTGCGTTGCCGCACCTGGATCGATGAAGCGTAACCCAGCCGATCATCCGTCAGCACCAGCACCGCCGAGCTGTCGATCTGTTGATGGGGATGATGTACGTAATCAAGGCCGGCGATCAGGCTGATCCCGCTGGCACGCAACCGCCCCGCGATTGTGTCAATCCAGCGTTCAGGCACCGACAGTTCGGGTAGAAGCAGATAATCCGGCTTGGGCGTGGTGGTGATTGCGGTATTCACGATGCGCGCAAGCTGCCAGTATCGACGCGGCGACTCATCGGGAACTCCCGCTGCTCCTTAGTCCCAGCTCTTGTCGTTCACCTCGAAGCTGGTCAGTCCCAACCGCACGGCGCGGTCGGGTGCCGAACGTTTCACAATGACCGGCGGGGGACGATCGTCAACGTCGGCCGCAGCCGCAGAAACGGGCGGACCGTCGCCGCCGTTTCCGTCTCCGCCTTCGCCCGCTATAGCTTTCAGCTCTCCCGCTAGATCACCGCGCACCCAGACGCCGCGCACCGCGCGCGTGTAATCGGCCCAAGTATGGGCGGCGGCAACAGGCTCGTCGAACACGCACTCGTCGGGCAGGTATAGGGCGATCTCCTCCGGCGTATAAGGCCGTGTCGGGAACAGGAACGGCAGGATCGACCGTGGCACGACGTCGTCCGCCGGTACCGCCGGCAGTGCCACACGACGCGGTGGTCGTGCGCTGGCCTCACGCTCGGAGCGGTCCAGGAACTGGCGAAGGCAGTCGACGTGCTGATAACGTTCGGCCAGCATAGACTCATTAGGTTGCTCGGTCGGCTGCCGCACCGCGTCGGTGCGCAGGTGTTCGCGGTAGGGTATCCGCGCCCAGTCCGCCTCGCGTGCCTGCCAAGCCAACGTCACCAGCTCGTCCACGGTCAGTCCTAGGTCTTTGAGCAGGTCTGTGAACGCTCGCGCTCGGGGCGGCGTCGGCGAAATTGGACAGGCGCGGATTAGTGCTTCGCGGAAAAAGCGCCGAACTTGGTCCCGAGTGTCGTTCCAGACCTCAGATGGAACGGTGCCCGCGTAGATGCCGTTGATCCGCATCCGTGCGGCGCGCGTCGCTTCCTCCAGCTGGAAAACAGCCGCGTTAGTCTCCCGATATATTCGTCGCGCCGGTATCCAATCGCCGAGCGATACCGCAAACGACAGTAATCGTGGCAAGTGGTCGATCTGCTCCAATACCTTGTCGGCGCGGATGACGTGCTCGTGCGCGAACTCGTAGAAATCGTCGCGCTGTGGCTTCCAGTCCTGCGGCTGCAGGTCCCGTGCCAGCGTATTTACCGCGCGCAGCAGCACCGACCAGCCGAGCCGGCGCAGCGTCAACCCGTCCGCCCGCCTCAGGCTGTCGGCATCGTCAGCGGAGTCGGTTGCGGCCAGCGCCCGCGCGGCATGTGATCTCTCGATATGCTCGGGCAACGGCATCGTCCTGCGCTCGCTCGACACCTCGCGAATTTGCGAGGCGATGTGATCGAGCAGGTCGGCACCCGAGCGACCGCTCAGGAAGAACGCTTTTTGCTTGGCTGCCTGCAACGTGAGCCGAGTTTCGCCGCCCCACTCTGGCAGAGTAAGCGTGACGTTTCCGCTGGGCTCGCGATTAAAAGCGGAAACTCGCTGGATGATGAAGTCCCAGAGGTCGGTAGGCGAGCGGATGTCGTCGCTGTCGTGGAGCACCAAAAACAAATCATCGACGTAACGGGCGTAGTAGATCGGGCTCAACTTTCGCTCGATCTGCCGATCCAAAAACGCGAGCAGCACATTTGATATTACCCGGACGACCGACAATCCAATAGGGATCCCGCCGTGTTGCCTCGCCTCGATCGGGCAACCGAGTGCGAATAGCTTTTCGCAGCAGTGCGCCGACCATACGCCCAGCGCCGCGCTGATAAGCTGGCTGAACGCCAATTCGAACGGGCTCAGCTTGACACCCAGATATTCTAGAAAGCGCGGATCGACGAAGAAGCCGGGGTCGATGCTGTGATAGAAGTTGCCGATGTCGAGCGTCATCGCGATGATCGGCTGCTCCCGCTTAATCGAGTCGCGCATGGCCTGGAGGCCGTCATCGCGCCATTTCCGGTATGGCTCAAAATAAGGCTCGAAGGAGCCAAGCGCTTCCAAGTGGTAGTCGCCGGTCCACTTGCGGTCCTTGTCTGCGCGATAGCGCCGGACGCGCGAGGCGAGCGCGCGCGAGGACAGGCACGCGTCGAACTTGTGGCCGACCAAGTCGACCCACAGCGCCGACAGGACATGAGCCTCGACGCTGAAGTCGCCGATCAGACGGAATTCTGGAACCGGCGCTTGCTGGCTGCTGGCACGCTGGAAAGCCCGTTCTGCGTCCGAGAAGAAGGCGTGCGCCATCGCTTTGCCCGCGCCTTGCTTGTCGGGTGTCTGCTCATTAGGCTCGAAGTGGAGCCGCTTGGGGAAGATAATCGGCTGCTTGATGCCGTTGGTCAGTATGGTCGCGGCTTCACCTGCCTGCAATCGCACCAGCAATGCCGCGAGGTTGTTCGGCAGCGCCTGCTCGTATGTGATGAACCGCTCCGCCACTCTGATCGATGACTCGTAAAAGCAGTCGACCTTGGCTTTGCGAAACGCAAAGAACAGGTCGGTGAGCGATACCTCGCTCCAATCTGCTAACTTGTTTCCTACCACGTTGCCTCCGCGTCATGTTGACAATGACGTTTCCGGTGAGGCCGTCAACCGATATGGCACCACTGTAGCTAGAAAGGTCGCGCTCAAACTGGAGGCAAACGTATAACGGACGAATATGCGGGCCCGGCCATCGCGCCGGGCCTTGTTGCATTCGGGAGACAGGGCCCGCGCTGTCGCAAAACTGTAACCGTGCCGTCGCGGAAGAGTCGCGAGGCTGGCTTAGCCGATTCCCCATCACCGGACGCGAAAAGCGCCGGATCATGGGGAAAGCACATGACCTTCTCTCGCTCGGCGATCTCGTTCGCCGCCTTGTCGTTCGCGCTGGTCGGTCAGGCGCAGGCGCAGACACCGCAATCGGGCTCGCCCCCAGAGGCGGCGCGGAGCTCTCCCACCGGTGCGGAAACCGGCGCGAGCGCGGGCGCGGAGCCGCAGGGCAGGGCGACCAGCGACCAGGCCGGTATTCAGGACGTGGTCGTCACCGCGCAGCGGCGCGAGACCAACCTCCAGTCGACGCCGATCTCGATCTCGGTGCTCAACACGCAGGCACTTGCCGACCGGCATGTGCTCAGCCTGTTCAACCTCGCCGATGGGTCGGTCCCCAGCTTGCGCGTCGCGACGTTCGAGGCGCGCCAGTCCGCGCTGACGATCGGCATCCGCGGCATCGTCCCTTATGACCAGAACCAGACCGCGCGCGACAACGGCGTCAGCGTCTATATTGACGGCATCGCGCTCGGAAAGACGCAAGGTCTCAACGCCGCGCTGTTCGACATCGAGCGGATCGAGGTGCTCAAAGGTCCGCAGGGCACGCTGTTCGGGCGCAACACCGAAGGCGGCGCGCTGAGCCTCGTGACCAAGGCCCCGACGGGCGAGTTCGACGGCCGCGTCGTCGGCGGGGTCGGCAATTTCGGCAGCCGCAACGCCGAGGTACATCTCGACCTGCCGAGTTTCTACAACATCGCGCTCAAGTTCGACGGCGTGTACCAGCATCAGGACCCGACGGTGAAGGACCCGCTCACGGGCTCGACCGGCTGGAACTATTACGATCGCAAGGGCGGCCGCGTCGCCGCGCGCTGGACGCCGGTCGCGGGGCTGACCGCCGACTTCGCTTATGATTATGCGAGGGACGACAACACGCCGATGTTCAGCCAGTTGCTGAACTACAATCCCAACGGTTACACCGTCGGGCAATATGGCGCGACCAGCGCGACCAACCTCGCGCCGAGGCTGTACCTGCCTGGCACGACGACCCCGTGCGGCGGCACGATCGCCGCGACCGCGACCACTCCGATCTGCATCGCGCCCAAGGCACCGATCGTCGGCATCCATCCGGGTCGCCAGTATGTCGCCGATGTCGGCGTGCCGCAGCAGCCGAGCACCGACATCACGCACGGCTTCTCCGCGAACCTGCGCTACAAGCTTTCGCCCGCGATCGAGCTGCGCTCGATCACCGCGTGGCGCGCGGTCCACACCGACCAGTGGGATAATTCCGGCGGGCCGGAGCGCGTCACCTTCTCGCCCTCCTTCCCCGGCGAGGACATCACCGCGAGCAACAGCGGCAAGTTCAGCCGCTACAGCCTGTCTTTCCTGCGCCAGCACCAGTTCAGCCAGGAGTTCCAGGCAGTTGGCAGTATCCCGCAGCTCGATTACGTCGCCGGGCTCTATTACTATACCGAACACGCGACGGAGTACGCCGCCACACCCTCGACCAATTTGTGGAACGGCGACGGCACGGCGTACTCGATCCTGAGCCCGATCCCGCCCGCCGCGACGCTGACCGGCGCGGCCGTCGGGATCAAGTCGACCAACCAGGGCTGGCAGCCCGGCTATCAGTTCATCACCCGCGACAGCCAGGCGCACGATCACAACTATTCGGTGTTCGGCCAGGCGACCTTCACGCCCGACGGGTTCAGTGCGCTGCACATCACCGCAGGCGGCCGCTATACCAAGGACAAGCGCAACGGCACGTTGTTCATCGTTAACAACATTCTTCACCCGAACCCGCTTGGCGGCGACTTCGCTTTTTCGAACAGCATCAGCCGGTTCGATCCGCTGGTGAACATACTGTTCGATGCGACGCCCGACATCCACCTTTATGCCAAATACGCGACCGGCTTCCGCGCGGGCGGCGCGGACGATCGTTCGGACACGTTCCGCGCGTTCGGTCCCGAGTCGGTCAAGTCGTACGAGATCGGCGCGAAGATGGACTTCTTCGAGCATCGCGCCCGGCTCAACCTCGCGGGGTACATCATGAACCGGTCGAACACGCAGTTCGATTTCGACCAGTTCGACACCAACTCGCAAAGCCCGACCGCGGGCAGCCATCTCGAAGAAGCGATCAACGCGGGCAACAGCCATATTCGCGGCGTGGAGGCCGACCTGACGGTGAAGCCGACGCGCGAACTGACGCTGAGCGGCTCCTACGCCTACACCTATTGGGATGCGCCCAAGGCGGTGAACCCGATCACCGGCGGGCTGCCGCAGCAACTCTACATCGTCTACACGCCGCGCAACGCCGCATCGGGGGCGATCGACTATGTAATGCCGGTGCATGTCGGCGATGCCAGCGTGCGCCTCCACCTCGACGCGAATTATGCGAGCAGCCAGTACAGCTTCGAGCTGGAGCCGACCAGGACCGACCCGAGCTTCATCGTCAACGGCCGCCTCGCGCTCGCCGACATTGCGGTGAACGACCGCAACAAGGTGACGGTGTCGGTGTGGAGCCGCAACCTGTTCAACCGCGCCTATGTGTATCGCCGCTCCGACGCGAACTCGTCGCCGGTGTATAATTACAACGGCACGACGTTGGTCTCGACCGCCTATGGCGGCATCCTGGGCGATTACGGCAACCTCAATCCGCCGCGCACCTGGGGCCTGGAGCTGGTGGCGAAGTTCTGATGCTGGTTACGATCAGGCATCTCGGGCCACGGTCCGGGGTGCCTGCTCTGTTCGCGACCTACGGCTGAGCGCTGGCACCCGCCCGCGCGCGGTGGCATGGGCGGCACCATGCTGGCCAACCATGTCCTGTTCCTCGACGCGGAAGCGCTGGTGATCGACAAGCCTGCCGGGCTGCCGGTCGATGCGCCGCGCGATGGCGCGCTCAGCCTGGAGAACCACCTGTCGACGCTGACCTTCGGGTTCAAGCGCTGGCCGCAACCGGTGCACCGGCTCGACCGCGACACCAGCGGCTGCCTGTTGCTGTCGCGCAATCCCAAGGCGCATGCGCGGCTGCAGCAGGCGTTCGAGGCGGGGGCGGTCGAGAAGCTGTACTGGGCGGTGCTCGACGGCGTGCCCGAGGGTGAGGCGGGCGAGATCGACCTGCCGCTCGCCAAAACGTCGAGCGCCGAGGCCGGCTGGCGGATGCGCGGCGACCCGGCGGGCAAGGCGGCGCGGACCGCGTGGGAGCTGCTCGGTATCGTCGAGGGCCGCGCCTGTGTCGCGTTCCGCCCAGCGACCGGGCGCACGCATCAGATCCGCATCCATGCCGCCGAGGGGCTAGGCTGCGCGGTGGTGGGCGACCCGGTGTACGGGTGCGCCGATCCGCTAGGGATGATGCTTCACGCGCGCGCGCTAAGCGTGCCTCGCGCGGGCAAGGCGGCGGTGGCGGCGGAGGCGCCGCTGCCAGAGCGGTTCGCGCGCTTCGGGCAGGCGTTCGCCGATGCAGCTGCCTGACGACGCGTTCGAGGAACGCTTCCTCGCCGCCTCGGGGCCAGGCGGACAGAACGTCAACAAGGTCGCGACCGCCTGCCAGCTGCGCGTCGACGTGTTCCGGCTGGGCTTGCACCCCGAGACGTTCCGGCGGCTGAAGCTGCTCGCGGGATCACGGCTGACCGCGGGCGGGGTGCTGGTGGTCACCGCGCGCCGGTTCCGCACGCAGGAGGCGAACCGCGAGGACGCGCGCGCGCGGGTCGCCGAGCTGCTCGCCGGAGCGGAGGAGCGCGACGCGCGGCGGGTTAAGACGAGGCCGACGCGCGCCGCCAAGGCGAAGCGGGTCGAGGAGAAAAAAGGCAGGGGCGCGGTGAAAGCGGCGCGCGGACGGGTGCGGGTGGAGTGAGGTGGAGAAGGGGGCGGTATGCACTGTCCCGCCTCCGTCGCGACCATTAGAGCGCAGGCGATGTTGAATCTGAACCCGACCGCCACCACCAAGGCCGAGCTTTACCGCGAGCTCCTCGTCGCGCTCGACGCGCTCACCGCGGGGGAGCCGGACGGGGTTGCCAACATGGCCAACGCCGCCGCCGCGATCTGGCAGTACCTCCCCGACCTCAACTGGGCGGGCTTCTATCGCGTGAACGGCGGCGAGCTGGTGCTAGGGCCGTTCCAGGGCAAGCCCGCCTGCATCCGCCTGCCCGTCGGCGTGGGCGTGTGCGGCACCGCGGCGGCGACGCGGCAGACGCAGATCGTGCCCGACGTCCACGCCTTTTCGGGGCACATCGCCTGCGACGCCGCGAGCCGCTCCGAGCTGGTCGTGCCGATCCTTGGCGAGGGCGAAGTGATCGCGGTGCTCGATCTCGACAGCCCCACGCCCGCGCGCTTCGATGCGGAGGATGCGGCGGGCTGCGAGGCGATCGCCGCACTACTGGCGTCGCGGATCGGCTGACCTGATTCGGGACAGCGGCCGCGCTGGCGGCGGGTCGCCGGGGATGGTAACGGATCAGCTAAGTAACGAAGGCGTTATCTCGCCAGTGCCGGTCGACCTTTCCGAGTCGCCGCACGGGCGAACAGGGAGTTTAAGCGGATGGTACGGACCGTGATGATCGCGGCGGCGGTGCTGACAGTGGCGGGAGCGGCCGACGGGCAGCAGCGGATGGTGATGCCCGGCCCAGGTCCCGGCGCGTCCTACCCGATGCCGCGCGGTCCGGCTCCTGCGGCCCATACCGGCCAGCATTGGGGCGGGCGGGTCAACGGCGTCTGGGTCGGCGGCGCGCGCGCGCCCGGCGGCTTTGCGGGCTATCGTCGCCCGTATCGCGGCTATCAACTGTCGAGTTACTGGCTGCAGCCGAGTTTCTTCATAAGCGACTGGTCGAGTTATGGGCTGCAGCAGCCGCCCTATGGCTATCACTGGGCGCGCTACTATGACGATGCGGTGCTCGTAGATCGGCGCGGCGCGGTGGCGGACACCGTTGGCGGCCTCGACTGGGACCGGTTCGACCTCGACGGCCCGGGCGGGAGCTATGACGATCGCCGCTATGATGACCGCTATGCGGGCGCGGACTATCCGCCGCCGCCGCCCGTGTATCAGGAACATCGCAGCAACGGCGTCGGCGGCGCGCTGGTCGGCGGCGCGGTTGGCGCTGGCGCGGGTGCGTTGATCGCGGGACGGCATGATCGCGGCACCGGCGCGCTGATCGGCGCGGGCGTGGGCGGCATCACCGGCTATGCGATCGACCGTAGTGCGACACGCGACCGCTACGCACCGCCGCCGCCGCCAGCCCAAGGCTACGCTCCGCCGCCGCCTCCGCCCGCCTATGCGCCGCCGGTCGGCTATGGCGCGGGCTACCCGCCGCCTCCCGTCCCACCCTATCGCGGGCACGGCCCTTACGCGCCGCCGCCGGTCGTCACGAGTGGCGGCGGGACGACCGTCATCACGACGACCTCCGGTGCCCCGGGCGGGGCGTGGGGCGGCAGCTATGGCTATGGCGGCGGCGTGACCACGGTGACGGTGCAGAGCGCACCGGTCGTGACGACGACCACCACGACCGAGATCTTCGAGGACAGCGTAACCTACACCCGCGCCGCGCGGCACCGCGTGTACCATCGCCGCGTGTATCGCCGTCCGGTGTGCGGCTGCCGGGTGCGGTGAGGGGGCGGGGTGCGGCACCGCACCTCCACCTCGACCCATTGGCGGGCGCGTGTTAAGCCCTTCCCGCTTTCAGAGGAGGCGACCATGGCACGTCATCACGACCCGCTCGACCAGCCCTGCTTTCGAGCGCAGTTCTAAACGCCGCAAGGGATTCCCGTCCGAGACCAACGTGAAACGCGGCTTGCGCTTCGTTCACGGCGACAAGGAGCTGGTCGAGAAGCTCGGTCGCGAGGACCCGTGCCCGTGCGGCTCCGGGCTTAGGTTTCAAGCGGTGTTGCCTGACATCGGGCCGGTTTCGACGGGGTCGAGCGGCACGATTATTGGCGAGAGTGAGGTTGTCGGGGCTGGCGAGTGCCAGCCCTGGTCGCGTGTACCCCGATTGCGGTCGTTAGACATCAGACGCATCCGCTAGGAAGAGTAAGCTATCCCGGCCCTACCTTGGCCAGAACGAAAGGTGCCATTGGCGAGTATTTACAACGCCACGCCCTCGTATCCCACACGCAAACTTGCAAATGAGCGTCCGATCTGGAGCCAAACAGCTCTTTGCCGGGGATATAGAGTGAAACCTTGACGTTCTTGGATCGGTCAATTTGACCCACTTGCAGATAAGCGGCCGAAACATGGGAGTCACATGCGCTTGAGACGCTATGTGAAGAGCTGTCATTTACGTTGGCGGCGAGTATGTACTGGGAGCAAAGCGTGCCGCTATCGACATCAAGACCGTAGGCGAAATCCTCGGAGCTCTGAGCCGTACGGGCCTCATCAACGGGCCCAACACCCCAAATTCCGTTCTGGTCTCCATCAACATTAACAGAAAACGTCCAGCGTTCCGGAAGAACAGAGGTGAACTGCACGCCGCTACCCACAAACGAGTAATCGATCCGAACGCCACCTTCGTTATATATTTCTTGTTTAGCCGATTGATCGACGTCTTGGGAAATCGGAGTAGTCGCAGCCACGGCTAACCCTGTGATGAATGCCCAAGCCATGAACCCTCCCACTACAGACCCGCTCGGTTTCCATGGTGTATAGCGTTTGCCAGAAGAGGGAAGCGGAAGCGAGGATCAAAGGCCGCTTCTCACTACCTTCGGTACCTAACAGCTAACGCCGCGAAAGAGACCGTTTCGCACTCGTTGCACAGACCCGTCCTGTCGCCAAGCAGTGCCACCCAGCCCCCCCTACCGCCGCGCCGCCGGGGCCGCGCCCGCAATGGGCACGCTCGGTGCTCTACCGGCAAAGGTGACGAGGCTCTCAGCGCCGTCCGCGCCTACCGCTGCGACGCCGAAGAAATTGTCGTCCACCGGCGTCTGCGTCAGCACCACGCTTGTCGCCGGGGCGGCGACGACGCGGTTGTTGGTCCAGGTCACCGGGCCGTCATTGCCGCGCCAGTAAACCTTGTACGAGGCCGCGCCCGGCACCGCGGGCCAGCTCACCGTCGTGTCGCGCGACAGCGCGCCCGCGGCGTACGCCTTTGGCGGCGCGGCGGGGGCGGCGGCGAGGCGGGCGAGCGTCGCGACGTTGATCGCGGTCACCTTGGCCAGATAGTCGAAGTCGACCCCCTTGACGGTGTCGCCATAACTCCGCCCGTTCTCGACGCGGACATATTGGTGCTGGCGGTCCCAGTTCTCCGCGCCGACGGTGAAGCGCACCGCGGGATAGCCGAGCGCGAGGAACGGCTCATGGTCGCCGCCGCGCCCGAACCGGTCGGGCCGCCGCTCGACTCGCACGTCGAACCCGCCCGGCAGCGTGTCGGCAATGCCGTCGATTGCCTTGGCCAGCGCGCGGCTCGGCCCGTCATCCTCGCCGCCCTCCGCGCGCCGGGTCATCGCGTCCGTGAGCGGATCACCGGCGCGGATGCCTTCGGAGAAGACGCGGACGCGATCGGCGACGCGCACCCCGCCTTGCCCGACCGAGCTGCCGACGATGTCGTTGTTGAGCATGGCATCGACCTGCCACCCGCGTGCCTTGGCGGTGTCGGCGAGTAACGTGCCGCCCCACAGCCCCTGCTCCTCGCCCGAGAACACCGCATAGACGATCGTTGCCCTGAACTTCTCGCGTGTCAGAATACGCGCCGCCTCGAGCACCAGCGCCACGCCCGAAGCGTCGTCGTTCGCGCCCGGCGCGTCGGCGTCATGGTCCATCACGTCGCCGACGATGGAGTCGATATGCCCGCCGACGATGACGAAGCGATTGGGGTCGCTGCCGGGCTGGATGCCGAGCACGTCGACCACCCGCACTCCGTCCGGCGCGCGCGGGCCGACGAAGCGGCGACCGATCTGCTCGACGGTCAAGCAGCCGCCGCACGCGCGCCCGATGGCGGTGAACTGCCCCGCCGCCCAAGCGCGCGCCGCGCCGATCCCGCGTTTCGGGTCGGTGGGCGAGGAGGCGGTATGGCGGGTGCCGAACGAGACGAGCTTCACCACCGTCGCTTGCAGCCGTGCGGGGCTGGGTGCTTCGCGCGCGAGGGCGGGGGTGGCGAGCAGGGCGAGCGGGAGCAGGGCGAAGCGCATGGCCGCGAGTGTGACCGCAACCCGCCACCCGCTCAAGCGCGAACTCAGCTCAGCCGGTCGATCGCCGCCGAATCGAGGCTGCCCGGGATGATCATCAGCGGCACCGCCAGCGCCCCCGCTTCGGCCCCCGCGAAATGCGCGACCAGCGGCCCGGGCGCGCCCGTCGCCGCCGCGCCGAGCACCAATGCGGCGATGTCGGGGTTGGCGGCGATCAGCTCGCGGATCACGCGCGGCCCCTCGCCCTCGCGCACCACGATCGACGGGCGCAGTCCCGATTCGCCGAGGATCGTTCCTGCCGCTTTCGCGACCAGCCCCTCGGCGTGGAGCCGCGCCTCCTCCTCGATGGTCGCCTGCACCCCGCCCCAGGCGATCAGCTCCATCGGCTCGATCAGCGCCAGGATCTCGACGCCGCCGCCGGTCTTGGCCGCGCGCCGGGCGGCGAAGCGCAACGCCACCTCCGCATCCGGCGTGTCGTCGATTACCACCAGATAGATGCGCATGGTCCCGTCTCCCGTTCTGTCCCCTTACGCGCTCCGCCCGCTTGACCCGTGGCGGCGGGGGCGCAAGAGAACGGCTGACGCCTGAACGCGCGCAAGGGGAAGCCGATGCCGATCGAGATCAAGATGCCCGCGCTGTCGCCGACGATGGAGGAGGGTACGCTGGCCAAGTGGCTGGTCAAGGCGGGGGACACCGTCAAGTCGGGCGACCTGCTCGCGGAGATCGAAACGGACAAGGCGACCATGGAGTTCGAGGCGGTGGACGAGGGCGTGATCGCCTCCATCGCGGTTCCGGAGGGGACGGACAACGTCAAGGTCGGGACGGTGATCGCGACGCTGGCGGCCGAGGGCGAGGCGGCGGGCTCCGCAGCGCCGCAAACCGTGCCGGGCGCGGAAGCGACGCCCGGGCGCGAGGACCCGAACAAGAAGGGCGACGAGGGCCGTCCGGTGGAGCGCGACGTGACGCAGGCGGAGGATCACGGCCTGCCGCCGCAGATGCAGGCCGCGCCGACCGGGCCGACGCCGCTGTCCGCGCCCGCAATGGCCAGCCCGACCGCCGCCGCTCCCCCTGCAACCGGCGACCGCGTCAAGGCGAGCCCGCTCGCGCGCCGGATTGCGGCGGCCAAGAGCATCGACCTCGCCACGCTGACCGGCTCCGGCCCCAACGGGCGCATCGTCAAGGCCGACCTCGACACCGCCGCGCCCTCGACCGCGGCCGCTCCCGCACCTCAGGCC
>CAXTTU010000058.1:0-1713 GCA_964247225.1 uncultured Sphingomonas sp.
TCCAAGCTGATGAAGATGCTGCGCACCGACGGGCCGATCGCGCTCGAGCCGCATGTCGAGGATCCCAAGTCTTCCGCGATCTTCGCCGAATATCCCAAGCTCGTCGCCGACGGTACGCTGGTGAACCTGATCGCCGACACGCTGCGGCTGGTGGTGGTGTCGTCGGGCACGCTCGACGTCCACGCGGTCGAGGAGGTGATGGATAACGCGATCAAGACGCATCACCACGAGGTGGAGGGGCCGCACACGACGCTGGCCAGCCTCGCCGACGCGCTGCCCGCGCTGGGCATCGTCGCGGCGGTGCTGGGGGTAGTGAAGACGATGGGCTCGATCGACAAACCGCCTTCGGTGCTGGGCGGGATGATCGGCTCGGCGCTGGTGGGCACGTTCATGGGCGTGCTGCTCGCCTACGGCATGGTCGCGCCGCTCGCGGGCCGGCTCAAGCAGGTGATCGATGCCGATGCCGCGATCTATCACACGGTCAAGCAGATCATCATCGCCTCGCTCCACGGCCACCCGCAGCCGCTGGTGATCGAAGCCGCGCGCTCCGGCATCGCCCACGCGAATCAGCCGGGCTTCGCCGAGGTGTTCGACGGGCTGAGGGGCAAGTGATGTTCGGGCGGAGGCGCGGAGGCGCGAAAGAAGAAGGGGTTTTCACGCGGAGGCGCGGAGACGCGGAGGAGTCAGTCCCGGCCGCGAATGCGGCCCTTCAACACCAAGCGGGATTGGTAAAGGCGCGCTGTCGCGCGCGCACCCTCTCCGCGCCTCCGCGCCTCCGCGTGAACCAATCTTCCTCTCTTTGCGTCTTTGCGTCTTTGCGTGAGGCATTCTTTCTTTTTTCGATAGCCGCCTGATGCCCGCCCGCGCGCCGCACGGCTCGAACCAGCCGCCGAAGATCATCTACAGGAAGATCTATATCGAGGGTCATGGCGGCCATCACGGCGGCGCGTGGAAGGTCGCCTATGCCGATTTCGTCACCGCGATGATGGCGTTCTTCCTGCTGCTGTGGCTGCTCGGCGCGACCACGGAGAAGCAGCGCAAGGGCATCGCCGACTATTTCGCGCCGACGCTGGTCGATACCAAGCACGCGGGCGTCAGTGGGCAAGGGCTGTTCGGCGGCGAGTCGATCGTCGACGCGGACAACCTGCCGCACAAGGCGTCGCAGACGGGGACGCGCGCGCTCACCATCCCGATCGGCGCGGCGGGCGGACCGTCCGCGGGATCGGGCCCGCAAGGGTCGCTCAAGTCGCGCGAGGCGCTGGCGGCGGAGGACCGCAAGAATTTCGATACGCTCAAGCGGCAGGTGCAGGCGCGCATCGCCGCATCGCGCGAGCTCGCCAAGCTGGGCAAGCACATCCACTTCACCATGACCAGCGACGGGATGCGGATCGACCTGGTCGACGACGCGGATTATTCGATGTTCGCGCTCGGCACCACCGCGCTGGAGCCGGACGCCAGCCAGCTGATCGGGCTGGTCGCGGACTCGATCAAGCCGATGACCAATCCGCTGATGATCCGGGGGCATACCGATTCGCTTAGGTTTGGCGACCCGGCGGCGATGAACAACTGGATGCTGTCGTCCGCGCGCGCGGAGGCGACGCGGCGCAGGCTGGCGCTGGGCGGCCTGCCCGAGGCGCGGTTCAACCGCATCGAGGGCGTGGCGGACCGCGAGCCGATGGTGGCCAAGGACCCGAGCGACCCGCGCAACCGGCG
>CAXTTU010000058.1:1813-12877 GCA_964247225.1 uncultured Sphingomonas sp.
AGCATCTGCAGCTCATACTCGCCATAGAGCGACAGCGCGGCGTCGCTGAACTGGCGGCGCTCGAGAGGGGCGGCGGCGACCAGATCGGCGCCGAGCCGCGTACGGGCGGCGCGCACCACCCAGGTGCCCGCGATCAGGTCGCCTACGCGCAGCCGGTCGCGGTTGAACAGCGGGAAGAACAGGAAGATGCCGCTCCACCCCAGCGCGAACAGCGTGAGAAACGTGTCGGCGAGCCCCTGCGCCGCCTGATAGCCAAGAAAAGACAACGGCAGGAAAACCTCCACCTCACGCATCGCGTTGCGTGCGACCACCGCGCCGCCCGACAATCGCGCCCCATCGCGCGCGACCACGCGCAGGCCCGCGAGGCGCTTGCCCGGGGTCGCGCCGCGGCCGCCCATCTCCCACAGGATGAAATAGCCGTTGCGCAACGCGAACGCACCGAGCAGCCACAGGATCTGGAGGACCTGCGCCTGGCCGCCCGTCAGCAGCTTGATCACCGCGATCGTGACCGCGATCAGCGTCGCCAGCTCGATCGTGGTATCGAGCAGGAACGCGCCCGCGCGCGCGCCCGCGCTGCCCAGCTCGAGCTGGAGGTCGACACCCTCCGGCGTCACGAACCGGCGGCGGCGGGTTCTAGGCTGGCGCACCGTCCCACCTCCTCGGCCAGTAAAAATAGAGCAGCCAGCCCGCCAGCATCGCCAACCCGATCGCATAACGCGCGGCGTCGTCCGTGATGACCTGGCGACCGATGCCCTCCAGCATTCCCGCGACGCTGAGCATCACCACCGTGCCCGCCATCGCCACCGCCGCCGATCGCCCGGCCGCGACTGCCGAGTCCATCCGCGTGGCGCGGCCCGGAAAGGCGATCGCGAGCCCGATCCGGAAACCCGCCGCGCCCGACAAGGTGATCGCAAACAGCTCGGTGGTGCCGTGGATCATCAGCCAGCCGATGACGTTGAACGTCAGCCCCTTGCCCGCGAACACCGCCACGAACGCACCGAGCGACAGGCCGTTATACGTCACCAGCAACGCGGTCGGCACCGCGAACGCGAAGCCCAATGCGAAGGAGAAGATCGCGATCTGCGCATTATGCTGGAACAGATAGGTCGCGAATGTCGCGAGCCCGTCATGCTTGCCCGTATCGTACAGCGTCGAGCGCAGGAACGCGGCGGAGGCGCTCGGGTCGCGACCGGCGGTCATGCCTTCGGGGGTGAACAGGTAGAACCAGCTCGGATCGTGGCGGACGAGGTAAAAGGCGACGAACGTCCCCACCACGCCAAGCGCGAGCGACGCCAGCGTTTCGCGCCACAGCTCCTGGATCGCGCGTGGCCAGCCTACCGCGAAGAAGCGCTTGAGCTGCCCCCATGCGGAGGTCTGGACGCCGTAGATCTGAAAATAAGCGCGGGTGCAAAGCTGTTCGAGATAGGCGATCAGCGCGCGGTCGAGCGAGAACTCGCGCGCGACCGACAGCGACGAGAGCGTCGTGCGATAGAGCGAGGGCAGTGCGAGCAGGTCGTCATCGTCGAGCACGCGCACCGACCGCCGCTCGATACGCGACACGAGCCGGTCGAGCCGCTCCCAGTCGGGCGCATGCGCCGCGCGGAAGCGGGTTGCGGCGGTGGCCTGATTGGGAGCGGGGTGGGCGGCCGTGGTCATGCGCGCATCCCGGATCTGGCGAACATCCTGGTCGACATCACAACAGCCCCCGCCGCTTCAGGTCGAGATACCCCCGCACCAGCGCCTCGCCCACCCCGTCATGCACCGCCTCGATCACATGCGCGCCGAGGTGGCGCAGCTTAGTGAGCACCAGCAGCCGGTCGCGGAGCAGCGCGGCGGCGGTGACGGCGCGGGTGACGTCGTCGGGGGTGGCGGGGGCGCGGTCGACGATCGCCTCCAGCTCCTCGTCGCGCAGTACCACCACGAGCAGCAGGTGCCTCGTGGTCATCTGCGCCGCCGCGCGGACCAGGAACTCGGCGGCGGTGAGGTCGGTCACTTCCGTGAACAGCACCACCAGCGAGCGCCGGTGGAGCCGCTGCGCCAGCGTCGTCAGCGCCAGCGTGAAATTGGTCTCGCCGGTGCCGTATTCGATGTTGGCCGCGACCCGCTGCACCTGCGCGAAGGCGCCCGCCCCGCCGACAAAGCCGCTCGATACCTCCGGCTGCGCGGCGAAGGAGAATAGCGACACGCGATCACCGAGCTTGAGCGCGATCCAGGCGGTGAGCAACGCCGCCGACACCGCGCGGTCGACGCGCGGCAGCCCCGCGACCGGCTCCGCCATCTGCCGCCCCGCGTCGATCGCGAGCACGAGCTGGTTGTTGCGCTCGGTCACATATTCCTTGGCGTCGAGCCGACCGTGGCGCGCGGATTGCTTCCAGTCGATCGCGCGCTTGTCCATGCCCGCGCGATATTCGACCAGCGCGTCGAAGTCGGTGCCCTCGCCGCGATCGGCCTGCGTCACCAGCCCGGCCGCGTAGCGGCGCATGAGCTCCGGCCCGCGGCGGCGGACGGGGCGGATGTCCGGGAGGATCGGCATCCGCGCATCGACCGGCAACGTGTGCTCATGCCAGGCGAGCCCGAGGTCGCCGCGCCAGCGCACCGACGCGCGGGCGATGCGCGCGGTGCCGCGCCGCCGCGTCGCAACGGGCAGCAGCGCCAGCGCGCGGCCCGCGTCGAGCCCCAACCACGCGCGCCCGCCATCCTCCATCGCCAGCAACGGATCGGGGTCGAGCGCCACTTCCGCCAGGGCGGGCGGGCGCGCGGCGTCGACCGTCACGCCCACGCGCGCCTCCACCGTCTCGCCAACGGCGGCGCTGGCGGGCAGCGCTACGCTCAGCGATGCGCGTGCGCGCCCGGTCAGTGCATCCACCAGCGTCAGCAACAGCACCGCGCCCGGCCAGGCGAGCGAGGTCCACCAGCGGCCGGGCACCAGCACCGCCACCACCAGCGCCACCGGCGCGCCCGCCGCCGCCAGCAGGATAGCGGCGCGGGTGGGGCGGATCATCTGGGGACCTCGATCGCCTCGATGATCTCGCGCACCACGTCCTCGACCATCCGCCCGTCGATCTCGGCGGCGGGCGACAGCAGCAGCCGGTGGCGGAGCAGCGCGGGGGCGAGCGCCTTCACATCGTCGGGGATGACGAAGTCGCGCCCGTCGAGCGCCGCCCGCGCGCGCGCCGCGCCCGCCAGCATCGCGCCCGCGCGGGGGCTCGCGCCCGATTGCAGGTCGGCGACCTCGCGGGTGCCGCGGATCAGCGCGGTGATGTAGTCCACTACCTCGTCGGCCAGCCGCACCGTGGCGACGGTCGCGATCGCCTCGGCGATGGTGGCCGCGCCCGTCGCCGGGTCGACGCCCCATTGTTCGGGCTCCATCGCCTGCGTCCGCGCGCCGTGGGTGGCGATGATGCGGCGTTCCTCGCTGGCGCTGGGATAGTCGACCACCTGCTTGAACAGGAACCGGTCGAGCTGCGCCTCGGGAAGCGGGTACACGCCCTGCTGCTCGATCGGGTTCTGCGTCGCGACGACCGTGAAGCGGGCGGAAAGCTCCAGCGTGCGACCGTCGACGGTGACGGTGCGCTCCTGCATCGCCTCCAGCAGCGCGGCCTGCGTCTTGGGCGGGGTGCGGTTGATCTCGTCCGCGAGCAGCAGCTCGGTGAAGATCGGCCCGCGCGTCAAGGTGAACTGGCTGGTCTGGAAGTTGAACAGGTTCGCGCCGATGATGTCGCCGGGCATCAGGTCGGGGGTGAACTGGATGCGCCCGAACTGAAGCCCCAGCGCGCGCGCGAAGCTGTGCGCGAGCAGCGTCTTGGCGGTGCCCGGCGGGCCTTCGAGCAGGACGTGCCCGCCCGCCAAGAGCGCGACCAGCATCAGCTCGACGGTCGCGTCCTGCCCGACCACCGCCTTCGCCACCTGTTGCCGGATGCCGTTCGCCAGCCCCTGTACGTCGTGGACGTTCACCCAATTCTCCCCTGCCATTCGTGTAGCGCCCGGGCCGCAGCGAGCATCTCGCGCGAGTCGCGGGCATCGGTCGCCGCTTGGGCGAGATCAGTAAAGCGGCGGCGGCCCGCGAACCGGTCGAGCGCCTCGTCCACCCCCGCGCCCCGCACCCGCGCGGACACGCCGAACGCGGCGCGCGCGCGGTCGCGCACCACCGCGGCGTAGCGCCCGCCAAGTCTGCCCTGCCGTCCCGCCTTTCGGACCAGTGCGGCGGTGTTGTCGACCAGCGCCGCCTTGCCGAACGCCAGCGCGCGCTCGGGCGGAACGGGCGCGCCGAACCGGCCGAAGGCGTGCCAGCCCGCGAGCAGCAGCGCCGCGAAGAGCGACAGCGTCATCGCCAGCCCCGGCGGCTCGAACGCGAGCCGGAGCGGGTTCTTGCCGCGCCCGAGCCCGTTCAGCGTCACGTCGAAGCTGACCTCCGGCGTGTCACGCGCGAGCCAGCCGATCAGCGCCACCGCCGCCGCCGCCTGCCGCTCGTCCTTGAGGCCGTGGTTGGAGAGGAGGTCGGGATCGGCGAGGACGTACAACGCGCTGTTCGCGAACCGACCGAGGACGATATTGCCGCCGGTGTCGGTGAGGAGCGGCTCGAGCCGGTCGGTGCGCTCCTCGCCATCGGACCCGGTCGTGGTCACGGGCGTCTGCGCGCGGATCACCTGCAGCGGGCGCGGCGCGAGGAAGCGGACCGCGGCGGGTAGCTCGGCGGCGGCCATCAGCGGCTCGCCACGTGTGCTGTGATGCCCGATCCTGAGCTTGTGCGCGGGGTTGAGCACCGCTTCGCCGTCCGACGCATCGTCGATCCCGGCGATGCGGACCCAGCCGCTATGCTCTGGGTCGCCCGTCGTCAGCCATTTGGGGAACACCACCAGCGTCGGCGCGGTGCGGGCGAGCGCCTTGCCCACCTCCACGCTGCCGCTCTCGGGCGTGACGACGAGCAGGTCCTCGCCCGCGAACCGCGCCTCGTCACGCGACACGGACACCTCTTGCCCGGTCGCGCCGAGCAGCTGGACCAGCCCGCTATACCCCACCGCCGCGTTGGACAGCGCGTGCGCGCCGCCATTGTGGCCCGAGCGTAGCCCCGGGGAGTAGGCGGACAGCACCAGGCTGCCGAGAAAGCCGACCACGCCGACGGCAAGCAGGATCGCGACGGTGCGGAACCGGAACGCGCCTTCGCCGGGGGGTGCAGCGCTGGCGCTCATGCCGCCTCGCTCCGGGGCGCTGCGCTCCACGCGCGCGGGAGCGCGAAATCGGCATAGGCCGCGCGCGCCTCGGTCCATTCCGCCGCGCCCAGTGCGCGCCCGCCAAACAGGCTGCGCTCGACCAGCCGCGCAATCCCTGCGAACAGCCCGCGCGGAGCGGGAGGTATGGCGTCGGCGGCGGCGAGGTCGCGGCTGGTCAGCGCGGGGCGTGCGAGCGCCGGGCGGCGGCGGGTGATGTCCTCGACGCCGCGGAGGAGGAGCAGGTGGACCGCCTCGGCAAACCGTTCTTCCGCGGCGAGCGCATCCGCCTCGCGCAACAGCGCGTGCGCAGGCACCGCATCGGGACGCCACTCGGCCTCGGGCTCCTCGTCAGCGGGGGTAAGCTGCGTCGCGCGGCGACGGCGCGGCCAGCGCCACGTCCCTTCCCTAAGCCGGATCGCGACCATCCACAGCAAGGCGGCGGCGAGGCTACCAAGCACGACCCACATCAGCACGGTCGCCCACGGCCCCTTGGGCAGGAATGAAAACAGCCGGTCGAGCAACCGGGCGATCGGCCCGAACACGCGGTTGAGGAACCGACCGAGCGCCCCGGCCCAGGCGGGCGGCGGCGGTGGCGGCACGACGGGCGCAAGGTCGAACTGAACCGAGCTGTCCGCCCGAAGCGCCCGATGCGCTTCTGCGAGCTTCCCCGCGTCCCCGATGCCAATGCCCCCCGCCACAGGGGAGGGCTTAGGCGGAGGGCGAGGGGGAGCGCAACGGGGAAGGTGGGAGGGGGTTCCGGTCAAACGTGCGTGGCGATCACTTGATCGGCTATCGGCTAGGCCGGCGTGAAATAATGGCGGGCCTGTCCAACCTGAACGCCGATGCACTCCCCCGTTTCGGCATCGATGAAATATCGCATCTGCGCGTCGGTGAAGGTTCCGAACCATGACGGCTGGCCCGGTTCGACATCGAGCGGAGCATCCGTGCTGACCGTCCAGCAATCGTGGTCGCGCACCACTTCCCGCTTCACCGAAAGCCGCTCCTCGGACCAGCGCAACGTCCCGCGCGTCTCCGAGCAGCGCCGGGCCGCATCGATCGCCTGCTCCGGCCCAACGCTCAATGCCGCCATCCGAACCAGGCCTGGTACGTCCTGCCGCCAACCACGACCGGCCCCAGCAGGATGCCTTTGATCTCGGCACCCATCTGCGCCAGCGTGATCTCATAATTGGCGTCGAACGGGAACTTGTAGCCGGCGACTTCGGCACCCTGGGGGTCGCCGACCTTAGACAATCCCCTTGTTTCGGCTGCGGCTTCCTCGATGTAGCGCAGGATGAAGGAACGCTTGTACGCTCCCATGCGCAGATACAAGCCCCGCCACCCGAGCAACGAGAAGCCTTGCGTGATCCTTTGGTGCACCTGTTCGTGAAAGACCGCCTTGTTCACCTCGCGGATGGCACCAGCCGCGCTTGTGCCGGGGCTTGGATAGAAGTCGCGACTGATCGTGGCCTTGCCCAAGGGGTTTGTGCCGCCGAAGCCGGCAAGCCGTTTCTTGGTGAAGACGATCGTCGCCTTGTACATACGCGTTGGACCTGCGGGCGGCATGCGGCTGCGGAACTCGCTCCAGGAAGGTATCTTCATGTCGGGCTTGTAAACGGTGCGAAAAGTCCCGGTGGGCCGGGCCTTCAACAACAGCATGAATATGCCGTTGACACCGATGATGCCGATCGCAGCAGCCAGATCACGGGCAGCGGTGTCCAGGTCCGCCTCGCTTCGGGCATGGTGGATGGCAATGGCAAAGGCGATCAACTTCTTGCCTGCGTCGATTGCCAGTCCTCTTCCCGCCAGCCATCCGAGCGCGGGCATGACCACATCGGCAAGTTCACCCACGCCGACGAAATGTGACGCCGCGCAACCACCACCGCTATGCTGGCAAGCGACTCAGGGGACAGCATGGCAAGCAGCCGGCGACCGGCGTCGCCGGGCAACAACACCGCCACCTTCTCGAAGACGATCTTGAGTCGCTCGCCCAGCGACATCGCCGCGACATTCACGGCACCCGGCCCCCTACCCTTGCGCCGTAATGGAGCGTTCGGAGCCGCCCATTGTTCTTGATCGGTTTTGCCTTTCCTGCCTCTCCGCCCTTGAGCCCGCTCCCCCACCGTGTAGGACGCCCGCATGGCGCAACGCACGATCGATCAATTGTCCGAGCGGGAACTGCTCGCGCTTGCGATCAGCAATGAAGAAGAAGACGGGCGCATCTACGCCGATTATGCCGAGCACCTTGCGGAGAATTACCCGGACAGCGCGGCCATGTTCACCGACATGACGGCGGAGGAGGACGGGCATCGCCGGGCGTTGATCGACCTGTATGTCGAGCGGTTCGGGCGGCACATCCCTTATATTACCCGGCGCGACGTACGCGGCGCGCCCGCGCCCGCCTCGCCGCGCGTCACGGTGCTGCGCGGGGTGGACGCGGTGCGCGACGAGGCGCGGCGGATGGAGGCCAACGCCAGCCGCTTTTATCAGCAGGCCGCCCAGCGCACCACCGACGCCGCCGTCCGCAAGCTCTTGGGCGACCTCGCCACCGCCGAGATGGAGCATATGCGCGCGGCGGGCGAGATCGAGCGCCACCGGCTGCCCGGCGAGAAGCGGCGCGGCGAGGACGAGGACGCGCGCCGACGCTTCGTGCTGCAGATTGTCCAACCCGGCTTGGTCGGTCTCATGGATGGGTCTGTTTCGACCCTTGCGCCCGTGTTTGCGGCGGCGTTTGCGACGCATCGGCCGCATGATGCGTTGCTGGTGGGGTTGGCGGCGAGCCTGGGGGCGGGCATCTCGATGGGGTTCGCGGAGGCGCTGGCGGACGACGGCAAGCTGTCGGGGCGGGGCGCGCCGCTGCTGCGTGGGCTGGTGTGCGGGGTGATGACCGCGGCGGGGGGCATCGGCCACACCTTGCCGTTCCTGGTGGCGGATTTCTGGACGGCGACCTTGCTCGCGGGGCTGGTGACGCTGGTCGAATTGAGCGTTATCGCGTGGATCCAATGGCGTTTCATGGAGACGCCGCCCTTGTCCGCCGCCGCCAAGGTCATGCTCGGCGGCGCGCTGGTGCTGGCGGCGGGCATCCTGATCGGCGGCGGCTAGCCCTCGCGGTAGCGCGCCAGCGCGTCCGCGACGCGGGCGCGGGCGGCGTGGAGCGGGTCCGCCTCGCCCAGCATCCGGAACGTCCCCGTCAGCGTGAAGAAGCAATGCCCGTGCACCGTCGCCAAGAGCGAGCGGGTCAGCGCGGGCGCGTCGTCGCGATGCGCCGGGGGCAGCGCGGCGGTGACCTCGCGCTCGACGGTCGCCATGATCGCGGCCACCTTCGCGCCATACTCCTCGGGCGGCTCGCCGTCGTCGGGCAGGCGAAAGTCGTACAACGCTGCCCAGGCGTGCCGGTGCACCACCGCGAACTCGAAATACGCGTCGATCGCGCGCCGGAGCCGGTCCTCGCCGGGCCCGAGCGAGGCGAGCCGCGCCTCCAGATAGTCGAGCCACAGGTCGAGCGTGCGCCCGTTGATTGCCAGCATCAGCGCGTCATAGCTGCCGAACACGTTGTAAACGGTGCCGATCGAATAGCCGACCCGCTTGGCTACCTCGCGCGCGGAGAAGCGGGCAAAGCCCACCTCGCTCATCTGCCGGTGCCCTTCGGCGACGAGCAGGTCGCGAAGCTCCGCGCGGCTGTGATCGGATCGACGCCCCACGGGGTCCCTTGCTGGTGTGATGAGCGAAGGCCGATAGGGCGGCGCGGGCGGGGGAGCAATCGCGGGCGGATTGCCGGGGCGGCGCTGGTGCTTGCCGCTTCACCACTTCACGCCCGCGCGCCGTTGCCGCAACCGGCGGAATCGTCCAGAAGAGACATGGCATGAGCGCGCCCGTCCCCCTGTCCCGCAAGCACAGCGGCGCATATTATACTCCCGACCCGATCGTCGAAGCGCTGGTATCGTGGGCGGTGCGGGACGAGGGCGAGCGGCTGCTCGATCCATCGTGCGGTGACGGCCGGTTCATCGCGGCGCATCGCAATTCGGTCGGCATCGAGCAGGACGCGGCCGCCGCGCGCGCCGCGGTCGCGCGCGCGCCATGGGCGCTGGTCCACGAGGGCGACTTCTTCGGTTGGGCCGAGGCCACGCCCGAGCGGTTCGAGTGCCTTGCGGGCAACCCGCCCTTTATCCGCTACCAGACGTTCAAGGGCGAGGTCCGGGCGCGCGCGCTCCGCTTGTGCGAGCGCCAGGGCGTGAAGTTCAGCGGGCTCAGCTCGTCATGGGCACCGTTTCTTGTCGCGGCCACGGGGCTGTTGCGCCCGGGCGGACGGTTGGCGTTCGTCGTGCCTGCGGAGATCGGCCATGCCCCCTACGCCGCGCCGTTGATCGAGCATTTGGCGGCGAGCTTCACGCGCGTTCAGGTGGTCGCGGTCCGCGAGAAGCTGTTCCCCGATCTGTCGGAGGATTGCTGGCTGTTGTACGCCGAGGGCTTTGGCGGCCGAACGAGCGGCATCGACTTCACCGTTCAGGACCGGTTCGCCTGGTCGACCCGCCCGCCGCGCGAGAGCGAGCGCGTGCCGGTGGCCGAGTGGCGGGATATCTGGAATAGCCGCTTGCGCCCGATGCTGCTGCCCGAACCCGTCCGGGCGCTGTACCGCGCGGCCGTCACCCATGCCGAGAGCCGCCGTTTCGCCGATTTCGCCAATGTCGGCATTGGCTATGTTAGTGGCGATAACGGTTTCTTTCACCTTCGCCCGTCCGATGCCGAGCGATGGGAGGTGCCGGCCGCGTTCCTCCATCCAACGGTCAGGAACGGCCGCGCGCTTCCTGCCGGTCAGATCACCCCGGCCACGGTGCGCGCATGGCGCGGCGCGGATGAGCCGGCGTTGCTGTTGCGGTTGAAGCGCGACGGGCCGATCCCGGCCGGCGTGCGTCGCTACCTCGACAGCGAAGCGGGTCATCTCGCGCGTCAGGGGTACAAGTGCCGCAACCGCGACCCCTGGTACGCGGTCCCCGACGTGCAGGTGCCCGACTTCATCATGAGCTATATGTCGGGCCGCGCCGCCGCGCTGGTCCGCAACGCGGCGGGGGTGACGTGCACCAATTCCGTGCACAGCGTCCGCATCCGTGATGCCGCGCTGGCGGCGAAGCTGTTGCCGGCCTGGGGGAACCCGTTTGCGCGGCTGAGTTGCGAGATCGAAGGGCATGCGCTTGGCGGCGGCATGTTGAAGCTTGAACCGCGCGAGGCGGGCCGCATCCTGTTCCCGGCCGGCGAACTGGCGGGCGAACTGGACGCGCACGCGATCGGGGAGGGCGTGAGGACGATGCAGCGCTGGCGACATTATGCCGGGTGAGCTTTGCCGCGTCGCGCTTGCGGCACGCCACCTCTCCAGCGAGCCGAGGAGGAGTTTAGGTCACAAATCCAGCGCCGACTGCTTCCCCGCATCGCCGAGCGCGCGGGCGGTGCGCAGGGCGTCGGCGCGCGCCATGGGGAGGTCGAGGCGCTTGTTATGGGGCGCGAACAGCTCGGCGACCATCACCACCTGCAGCCGGTCGTCGCTGCGTTGGAGCAGCGGGTTCTGGTATTTGCCCGCCGCCGCGATCTCGGCCTGCATCGCCTTGGTCGGCCCTTGCCATGGGCCTGTGCAGATCAGGTAGCCGAACTCCGCGCCCTCGCGCTGGCGGTCGCTGTTGAGCTTGGCGAGGTCTTCGCGGGTGCCGGGGCGCGACTTGACCTGGAACACCGCCTTGCCGTTCTCTCCCTTGTCCTTCAGGAAATAGGCGACTCCGTCGATGCCGCCGTCCGCGCCCTTCTTGTCGTTGATCCGCGCCTGGTTGCGCGAATAGGTGAGCACCGCCCATTTCTCGAACTCTTTCCG
>CAXTTU010000059.1:0-818 GCA_964247225.1 uncultured Sphingomonas sp.
GGCTAAAGCGATACGGCGCGCCATGCATTTTCTCGACCAGGCCAAGATCTACGTCTCCTCCGGCACGGGCGGCCCCGGCGCGGTGTCGTTCCGGCGCGAGAAGTTCATCGAATATGGCGGCCCGGACGGCGGCGACGGCGGCAAGGGGGGCGACATTGTGTTCGAGGCGGTGGCGGGCCTCAACACGCTGATCGACTTTCGCTACACCCAGCATTTCCGCGCGCCCCGCGGGACCGGTGGGTCGGGCGCGAACCGGACGGGCGCGGGCGGGCGTGACCGGGTGATCCAAGTTCCGGTCGGCACACAGGTGATGGACGAGGAGCGCGAGGAGGTGCTGCTCGACTTCACCGCCCCCGGTCAGCGCGAGATATTCCTGCGCGGCGGGGACGGCGGGCGCGGCAATGCGAGCTACAAGACCTCTACCAACCGCGCGCCGCGCCAGCACGGCACCGGCTGGCCGGGCGGGGAGGCGTGGGTGTGGCTGCGCCTCAAGCTGCTTGCTGACGCGGGGCTGGTCGGGCTGCCCAACGCAGGCAAGAGCACCTTTCTCAACGCGGTCACGAACGCGCAGGCCAAGGTCGGCGCCTATGCCTTTACCACCACCCGCCCGCAGCTCGGCGTCGTGCGCCACCACAGCCGCGAGTTCGTGCTCGCCGACATCCCCGGCCTGATCGAGGGCGCGGCGGAGGGCGCGGGCATCGGCGACCGCTTTCTCGGCCATATCGAGCGGTGTCGCGTGCTGCTCCACCTCGTCGACGCGCAGGACACGGACGTAGGCGAGAGCTACCGGATCGTCCGCAACGAACTCGCGGCGTATG
>CAXTTU010000059.1:873-12871 GCA_964247225.1 uncultured Sphingomonas sp.
ACAAGATCGACACGCTCGACGACGAGCTGATCGCGGCGCTGGTCGGCGAGCTGGAAGCGGCGAGCGGGGCGGAGGTGATCCCGATCTCGGCGGCGGCGGGCACCGGCGTCGACTGGGCGCTCGACCGGCTGCTCGACGCGATCGGCGATGCCGCGACGTCGGTGGGCGTTGACGATGATGGCGAAGACGAGGTGGAGTGGTCGCCGGTTTAGGTGTAAGAAGGGTCATGCGCGTCGACCCGGCTTACAAGAAAATCACGGCGGACGAGTTCCTCAGCATGGAATTCGGCACCGACAAGCGGTTTGAGTTGGCCGACGGCGTCATCGTGATGATGACCGGCGGCACGGTCGCGCACTCCTGGGTCAAGGGCAACATCTTTTCCTGGCTGAGAGGCAGGCTTCGCGGAACAGGGTGCAGGCCCTTCGACTCCGACATGGCGGTTCGCGTGAGTGAGACGGAAATCCGTTACCCGGACGTGAGCATACAATGCGGCACCACCCGTCTGGACGAGATGTTCGAGGAACGCGTGTTGAGCGATCCGATTACCGTCGTGGAAGTGCTTTCTCCGTCCACGACCAGCCTCGATCAGGGTACGAAGCTGGAAGAGTACAAGCGCATAGCTTCGATCCGCACGGTGGCTTTCGTCGATCCGATCAACGAAATGTGCCGCACCGTCGAGCGGCTGGAGGAGGGCTGGCTCGATCACATCTTTTCCGGCACGCGCGGGATCGTGATTCCCGCGCTCGACCTCACCATCCCGCACGCGGACGTGTTCGCGCGCGACTGACGACGGGTGATCTTCCCGCCCGCCACCTGCCCGCGGCTGATCGTCAAGATCGGCTCGGCGCTACTCGTCGAGCCGGGCGGCGCGGTACGGCGCGCGTGGCTGGAGGGCGTCGCCGCCGACATCGCCGCGCGGGCGCACGCGGGGCAGCAGGTCGCGGTCGCCTCCTCCGGCGCGATCGCACTTGGCGCGCGTCGGCTGGGACTGGCGAAGGGCGGGCGCGCGTCGCTGGAGGACGCGCAGGCAGCCGCCGCCGTGGGGCAGATCGCGCTGGGGCAGGTCTGGGCGGAGGTGCTGGGCGCGCGAGGCATCACCGCCGCGCAGATGCTGCTGACGCTCGACGATCTGGAGGACCGCCGCCGTTATCTCAACGCGACCGCGACGCTCGACCGGCTGCTGTCGCTAGGCGTCGTGCCCGTGCTCAACGAGAATGACAGCGTCGCGACCGAGGAGATCCGGTTCGGCGACAACGACCGGCTCGCCGCGCGGGTGGCGCAGGCGGCGGGGGCGAGCGCGGTGCTGCTCCTGTCCGACGTCGACGGGCTGTACGATCGCGACCCCGCACTCCCCGGCGCGCGCCACATCGCGCGGGTGGAACGCGTCGATGCGGAGGTGGAGGCGATGGCGACCAGTGGGTCGGCTTCGGGCATGGGCTCGGGTGGCATGGCGTCGAAGGTCGCCGCGGCGCGGATTGCGAATGCGGCTGGAGCGCACTTGGCGGTCGCGTCGGGGCGGATCGACAACCCGCTGTCGACGGAAGCGCGCCACACGTTGTTCGTCGCCGAGCGGAGCGCGCCCGCGCGCAAGGCGTGGCTGGCGGGCGGGCTAACCGCCAAGGGCACGATCCATGTCGACGCAGGCGCGGCGCGCGCGCTGGCGGGCGGTGCGTCGCTGCTCGCGGCGGGGGCGACGCGGGTCGAGGGGCGGTTCGCGCGCGGTGATCTGGTCGTGATTTCCGATGCGACCGGCCCAGTTGCGCGCGGTTTGAGCGAGTACGGCGCGGAAGAGGCAAGCCGGCTGCTCGGCAAGCGCTCGGACGAGCAGACCGCGATCCTCGGCTACGCGCCGCGCGCCGCGCTGGTGCATCGCAATCATCTGGCGCTGTTGTGAGGCGTCCTCTCCCTTGCCCTCCCCGGCGCAGGCCGGGGCCCAGTCCGGCCCCTAGCGCTGGGCCCCGGCCTGCGCCGGGGAAGGAAAAGTGGGCTGATACGAGACCCACACGATGATCCTCGCCGTCACGGGCGCGACCGGGTTCGTCGGCGGGCACCTGCTCGACCGGGCGCTCGACGAGGGTCACGCCGTCCGCGCACTCACCCGCCGCGCGCAGCCGCCGCGCGAAGGCGTGATCTGGGTTGAGGGCGCGCTCGACCGCCCGGATGCGCTGGCCCGGCTAGTCGCGGGCACGGACGCGGTGATCCATGTCGCTGGCGTAGTGAGCGCCCCCGACCGCGCCGCTTTCGCGAGCGGCAACATCGAGGGCACCCGCGCCGTGCTCACTGCGGCGGAAACGGCGGGCGTGCGCCGATTCGTCCATGTCTCCTCGCTGTCCGCGCGGGAACCTGCGCTGTCCCATTACGGCTGGTCCAAGGCAGAAGCCGAACACCGCGTCGCCGCCTCCCCTCTTGCCTGGACCATCGTGCGTCCGCCGGGCGTATTCGGGCCGCGCGACACCGAGCTGCTCGACCTGTTCCGGATGGCCCGGCGGCGCATGATGCCGCTCCCTCCCGCAGGTGGCCGGGCATCATGGATCTACGCGCCCGAGCTGGTCCACCTCCTGCTCGCGCTTGCCACGTCGGAGGCCGCGGTCGGGGACACACTGGAGCCCGACGACGGCACGCCCGGCGGCTGGGACCATCGCGACTTCGCACGCGCGATCGGCTCGGCGGTGGGCGCGCGAGTGCTGCCCCTGCCCCTGCCCCGCCCGCTGGTCCGCCTCGGCGCGGCGTTGGACGTCTTGACCCGGGGAAGCGGCGCGAAGCTCACCCCCGACCGCGTCCGCTATATAACTCACCCCGACTGGGTCTGCCGCCGCCTGCCCGCGCCCGCGCTGTGGCGCTCGGAGACGAGCACCACCGCCGCGCTTACCCAGACCGCGCGATGGTATCGCGCGCGCGGATTGCTATAGCGCGCCCGCGCGGGCTGGCTTAGCGCACCGCCGCACCCATGCCGCATTTCCCCGGCAATCAGGATCACGCATGACCGACCGCCAGCACATCTTCGACACCGTCGCGCGCCAGATCGCGCCGTTCAACAAGAAGGGCATCGCGCTCAGCGAGGCGACGACGTTCCAGGGCGACCTCGAATGGGACAGCCTGACCGTGCTCGACTTCGTCGCGGCGGTGGAGGACGAGTTCGACATCGTCATCACCATGAACATGCAGGCGGAGATCGAGACGGTGGGCCAGCTCGTCGACGCGGTGGGCAAGCTCACCGCATGATCAGGAAAAGTGGGAACCGGTTTTCCGCCCGGATCATGCGGCAACAGGTGAACGCATGACAGAGGCCGGCTTTCAGGCGGAGACGCTAACGCTTGACCCGCCCCCGGTCGCCCCGGAGCGCGACCTGTTCTCCAAGTTCGACGCGCTCATCGCCGAACGCGAGGCGCTGCTCGCGACGGGGGTGCGCGACCCGTTCGGCATCGTCATGGACGAGGTCACCTCGCCGACCGAGGCGGTGATCCGCGGGCGGAAGACGATCCTGCTCGGCACCTACAACTATATGGGCATGACGTTCGACCCCGACGTGATCGCCGCGGGCAAGGACGCGCTCGACCGGTTCGGGACGGGCACCAACGGCAGCCGGATGCTCAACGGCACCTTCCGCGACCATGTCGAGGCGGAGGAGGCGCTAAAGGCCTTTTACGGCGCAGATCACGCAATGGTGTTCTCGACCGGATACCAAGCAAATCTCGGCATCCTGTCCACCATCGCGGGCAAGGGCGAGTACATCATCCTCGACGCGGACAGCCACGCGTCGATCTATGACGGCTGCGCGCTCGGCAATGCGGAGATCGTCCGCTTCCGCCACAATTCGGTCGAAGACCTCGACCGCCGCCTGTCGCGCTTGCCCAGGGACGCAGGCAAGCTCGTCGTGCTCGAGGGCGTCTACTCGATGCTCGGCGACGTCGCGCCGCTTGCGCAGATGGTCGCGGTCGCCAAGAAGCACGGCGCGATGACGCTGTCCGACGAAGCACATTCGATGGGCTTCTATGGCCCCAACGGGCGCGGCGTGTATGAGGAACAGGGGCTGGAGGGCGAGATCGACTTCGTCATCGGCACCTTTTCCAAGTCGGTCGGCACCGTGGGCGGGTTCTGCGTGTCGAACCATCCCAAGTTCGAGGTGATGCGGCTCGCCTGCCGCCCGTACATCTTCACCGCCTCGCTCCCCCCGTCGGTGGTCGCCACCGCCGCCGCGTCGATCCGCAAGCTGATGACCGCGCACGACAAGCGCCGCCGCCTGTGGGACAATGCGCGCGCGCTCCATGCGGGGCTGACCGACATGGGCTTCACGCTCGGCACTGCCACGCCGCAATCCGCAATCGTCGCGGTGATTCTCCACGACCAGCAACAAGCGGTCGAGATGTGGCAGGCGCTGTTGGAGAGCGGGCTGTACGTCAACATGGCGCGCCCGCCTGCGACGCCCGCGGGGACGTTCCTGCTCCGCTGCTCGCTCTGCGCGGAGCATACGCCCGAACAGATCGCGACGGTGCTGGCGATGTTCCGCGCGGCGGGCGAGGCGACGGGAACGCTTCGTTAACCAGAAGCGGCCACGCTCCCCGCAGACGCGGTGAGCGGAGGCCTTATCCCAGTTTCGACCTGCCCGGCCCGCTATCGCTCGCCCGCGTTCTGGCGTAGGGCGATGCGCGTGAGCGAGGACGAAGCTCCATCGCGCCCGTCGCGACCGGCACCCGCGTGGCGCATCGTCGCGCTGGTCGCGCTGGCGCTGCTCGGCGCGGGGGTGCTCGCGGCGCTGATCGTCAGCCAGAGTGAGGCGAACCGCCAACGCGACCGCGCGCTCGCGCTGCAGACACACAGCTATCAGGTGATGATCCTCGCGCGCACGCTGTCGGGGACGATCGCGCGCTCCGAAGCCTCGCTCGGCCGTTATGTGATCAGCGGCGACCGGCAACTCGGCCAGCTCTACTATGCGCAATGGCAGCAGGCGGGCGAGCAGCTCGACCTGCTCGACCGGCTGACCGACGATAATGGCGAGCAGCAACCGCGGATCGACGCGCTCCGCCGTGCTTACCAAGCGCGCGGCGAGGAGCTGTCGCTGACCGCGCTATCGACCGCGTACAAGCGCAACGATCAGGCGCTCGCCCGCTATTACCAGGCGCGCAAGGCCGCCTCGCTCCAGACGATCGACGCGACGCTCGATCGGATCACCGACCGCGAGCGGGCGTTGCTCGAAGAGCGGACCGCGGTGGCGATGGCGGCGGTGGTCCATGCGGGCGCGAAGGCGCGACTGCTGACCGCGTTCGGCGTCCTGCTTGCGTTGGGGGCGATGGGCCTGGGCTGGCTGACGTTGCGCGCGCAGGAGGAGCGCGCGGTCGCGCGGGGCGAGGCGCGCGAGCAGCGTGCGCGCGCGGTCGCGCTGGAGGCTGCGGTCACCGCCGCCACCGACGAACTCCGCGCGCAGGAGGCGAAGCTGCGTCAGGCGCAAAAGATGGACGCGGTGGGGCAACTCACGGGCGGGATTGCGCATGACTTCAATAACATGCTCGCGGTCGTTCTCGGCGGACTCGAACTCGCGCGGCGGCACGCGAGCGGCGACGCGCGCACGCTGCGTTATCTCGACAGCGCCGCCGAGGGCGCGAACCGCGCCGCCGCCTTGACCCGCCGCTTGCTCGCCTTCAGCCGCGAGGACAAGCTCGCACCCGAGGCGATCGACCCCGCCGCGCTGATCGGCGGGATGCGCGACCTGCTCGACCGGACGCTCGGCGACCTCGTCACGGTCGAGGTGGAGGAAGCGAACCGGGGATGGACCGTGTTCGCCGACCGTGTGGCGCTGGAGAACGCGATCCTGAACCTCGCGGTCAATGCGCGCGATGCGATGAACGGGCGCGGGCAACTGCGCATCCTCACCGCCGCGCGCGAGCTTGCCGAAGACGAGGTCGACCATTGCCCGACGGGCGATTACGTCACGCTGGCGGTGCGCGACACTGGCTGCGGAATGACGCCCGAGGTGATCGAGCGCGTGTTCGAGCCGTTCTTCACGACCAAGCCGGTCGGTAAGGGCACGGGCCTCGGCCTCAGCCAAATTTTTGCGCTCGCCCGTCAGCTCGGCGGCGAGGTGGGGATCGAGTCCGCCGTCGGCGAAGGCACCACCGTGACGCTCTACATACCCCGCTACGAGAGCCCCGCCCCCGCCGCCGTGCTGGTCGAGGTGACCGAGCCCGTCCCCGCCCTCGCGCCCGAGGGTCTGACGGTGCTGGTCGTCGAGGACGACCCGCGCGTGCTCGCCGCCACCGTCGGTGCGGTGGAGGAGCTCGGCCACCGCGCGATCCCCTGCGACGACCCGCGCGCCGCGCCCGCGCTGCTCGACACGCACCCGGAAGTGGAGCTGGTCATCTCCGACGTGCTGATGCCCGGGCAGACCGGCCCGGAGATGGTCACCGACGTCGTCCGCCGCCGCCCCGACATCGCCGTCCTGTTCGTCACCGGCTTTGCGGGCGAGGCGGGCGACGCGGCGGAGTTCGGCGAGCGGCTATGCCTCCGCAAGCCGTTCACGCTCGCCGGGCTGGAGCGCGCGATCGGCGAGGCGGTCGCGGGGCGCATGCCCGAGGCGATCGCCGCCGAATAAAGCTGACGGGGGCGCACCTCCCGCCTATAGCTTGCACCTCACGCCGTTCCCGTCCGCGAGCCCGTCCGCCAGCCCATGCAGTCGATCGATCGTTACATGGCGCGGCTGATCGCGGTGCCGCTCTTCTCCACCTTGATCATCGCGGCCGCGCTGCTCGTGCTCGACCGGATGCAGCGCCTGTTCCAGTTCGTCGCCATCGAAGGCGGCCCGGTCGCCGTGGTGTGGCGGATGCTGGCGAGCCTGTTGCCCGAATATCTCGGGCTGGGCATCCCGATCGGCCTGCTGCTCGGGGTGCTGCTCGCGTTCCGCCGCCTCGCAACCTCGTCGGAGCTCGACGTGATGCGCGGCGTGGGGCTGAGCTATACGCGGTTGCTCCGCGTGCCCTACCTGTTCGCGATTCTGCTGGCGCTGCTCAATTTCGCGATCGTCGGCTATGTGCAACCCAAGGCGCGCTATCGCTACGAGCGGCTGAAGTTCGAGCTGCGTACCGGCGCGCTCGGTGCGTCGATCAAGGTCGGCGAGTTCACGCATTTGGGCAAGCGCATGACGCTCCGCGTCGAGCAGAGCCATGACGAGGGACGCCAGCTGACCGGCATCTTCGTCCAGGCGCTGTCGAGCAAGGGAGACTGGGTGGGCATCACCGCCGATCGCGGGCGCTTCCTCGCCAGCCCCGATCCCGACACCATCGTCTTCCGGCTCAGCAACGGCGTGCTGATCCACAACCGCGCCGACTTCCCGCAGCCGCGCGTCCTCACCTTCACCTCGCACGACCTGCCGATCGACCTGCCCAAGTTCGAAGCGTTCCGGCAGCGTGGCGAGCAGAATCTGGAGCTGACCCTGCCCGAGCTCCGCCGGCTCGGCCGCAACAAGGATGCGACGCGCGAGCAGCGCGACACCTATCGCGCCGAATGGGACTTCCGTGTCGCGGAGATCGTGTCGATCTTCCTGATGCCATTGCTCGGCATTGCGCTCGGCGTCCCGCCCAAACGCTCGTCCTCCGCGCTGGGCGTGCTGGTCGCGATCGTGATGGTGGTCACCTATCACAAGGTCAACCAGTACGGCGACTCGCTCGGCGCGCTCGGCAAGGTCGATCCGACGCTGGCGCTGTGGGGACCGTTCGCGCTGTTCGCCGCGTTGGTGCTGTGGATGTATCGCACCATCGCCTATGTGCCGGGCGGGCAGCCGATTGGCGGACTGGAGCGCGGCTTCGCGAAACTAGGTCGCACGATCGGGCGCTGGCTGCCGGGGCGGCGCGAGGCGACGGCGTGAGCGGCTTGTTCCCCTCGCGCACGGTTGCGCTCTACATGGCGCGGCTGTTCCTCGTGCGCGTGTTCGCGATCCTCGCGGGCATGACGTTGGTGCTGACGATGCTGGCGGTGCTGAGCGAGTCGGGCAAGATCCTCGGGCATCCGGGCAACAGCGAGGCGGAGGTGTGGCGTTACGTATCGCTCCGCCTGCCGCAGATCGTCGCGTTCGCAACGCCTTATGCGGTGCTGCTCGGAACGCTTGTGACCCTGTCGCAGATGAACGGCAACAGCGAGGTGATCGCGCTCAAGGGCGCGGGCATGTCCGCGCATCAGGTGCTCGCGCCGTTGCTGGTCGCGAGCCTCGGCGTCGCGGCGTTATCGTTCTTGTTCAACGACCGCGTCGTCAGCCGCGCTACGGGCGTGC
This sequence comes from uncultured Sphingomonas sp., assembly GCA_964247225.1. Lineage (GTDB taxonomy): Bacteria > Pseudomonadota > Alphaproteobacteria > Sphingomonadales > Sphingomonadaceae > Sphingomonas. Next base: position 9,131 of record CAXTTU010000059.1, read on the forward strand.
TCACGCAATGGCAGCTGGTCGAGTATGGCGCGGTGCCGACCGACCGCGGCGACCGGAGCAATGTCTGGGTGCTCGACGGCGACGACCTGATCCAGGCCGATCAGGTCAAGGGGCGCGGGAGCGCGGCGACGCTGACGGGCGTCACCATCTATGACCGGATGGGCGGGCGGCTGGTGTCGATCATCACCGCCCCGCGCGGGGTGCGCGATGGTGAGGGGTGGCGAATCTTCCCCGCGCGACGCTTCGACGTGGCGGCGGACAAGCAGACGCTGATCCCGACGCTCCACGTCGCGGACGGGGTGCGCCCCGACCAGTTCACGCTGGCGTCCGTAGACCCCGATTCGATGTCGTTCGGCGCGCTCCGCTCGGCGATAAGCGACCTGTCGGACGCGGGTCGCCCGACCAAGGCGCTGGAGGGCTCGGCGTGGCACAAGCTGTCGGGGCCGCTGTCGGCGGTGCTGATGCCGCTGCTTGGCGCAGTGGCGGCGTTCGGGCTGGCGCGATCGGGGCAGCTGTTCGTGCGCGCGGTGATCGGCATGGCGCTCGGCTTTGCCTATTTCGTTGCGGACAACTTCGCCCTGGCGATGGGCAATCTCGGCGCCTACCCGCCTTTCCTCGCCGCGTGGGCACCGTTCCTGATGTTCCTGCTGATCGGCGAAAGCGTGCTGGTCCGCACCGAAGAATAGCTCAGCGCCCGGCCGTGCTCCGCACCAGCTTGCCGAGCAGCCCCGGCAGCCCGGCATAACTCGCGCGGTGATAAGGCGACTCCTCGTGGACCGCCCGCGACAGCCGACGATGCGCCTCGCCGAGTGAGTGATAGGGCAGCCCCGGCAAGAGGTGGTGAAGCGCATGGTAGCGCAGGCCCACCGGCGCCCAGAGCGCGGGCAGCAGCGTCGGCGGCGGCACGTTGACCGAATCGAGATATTGGGCGGTGACGCTCATCGCCTCGCCGTCATTCTCCCACAGATGCGCGACCAGCGTTCGGACCTGGTTCAGCACCATCACCGCGGACAACACGAGCGCGGCGGTGGCGACGGCGCGAAGCGGCACCACACCCGTCGCAACCAGCACCACCAGCGCAATCGCCCACGCGCTCGCGGCGAGTTCCAGCCGCAGCATCTCGCGTCCCGCCGCCCCCTCGGGCATCCGGCGGCGGAACTCCGGGTTGATCGCCAGCGACGAGAAGCGCTCGACCACCGCGCGCCGCAAGCCGGGCACGATGAACGACAGCGGCGTCAGCAGCGCATAGCGGATCACGAACCCCATCGGCGCGAGCGCAGCCAGCGCGACGAACAGCGGCACGGTCCATGGCTTCATCAACGCGAGCGGGAGGTACTCGGGGTCGTCCACCGTGCCATAGCGGGTGCGCGCATGGTGCAGATTGTGGACGCCCTCGTACATGAAGCTCGGCGCGAGCAGCGGGACGCCGATCACGGCATTCCACCCCGCCTTGAAGCCGGGCACCGCCGAATGGCGCATATGGCTGATCTCGTGGATGAACAGGCTCGCCCGGTACAGCGCCAGCACCGCGACCACGCCCGCGACGATCGCCCACCCGCCCGACAACAGCACCGCGCCCGCCAGCGCGCCATAGCCCAGCACGGCGGAGCCCAGCATGTCCGCCCAATACACCGCTGGTCGGGGCGCATTGAGATCGCGCGTCAGCTCGGCGGCGGTCCGCAGCATCGCCTTGTCATCGGCGACGCGCTCACGCGCCGGCCTGTCCGCCGGAGCCGCGCGGGAGAAAGCAAGCGTCGTCATGGCTCGATCCATTGCCCGCACATAATGGCGACTTCGCGGCGATGCGAGACCCGCCCTTCCCCGCGCCGCGCGCCGCGGGTACGGCTGCGCACAAGCACGATTGGGGGATCGACATGAGCGACCAAGTCACCATCCGCGAGGTCAAGACCAAGTCCGATCGCAAGGCGTTCGTGGACTTGCCGTTTCGGCTCTACAAGGACGACCCCGCCTGGGTTCCGCCGCTCAAGGGCGAGGCGCTCGGCCTGATAACGCCCGAGAAGAACGGCTGGTACAGCCATGCGCGCGCCCAGCTTTTCTTGGCGGAGCGCGGCGGCAAGGTAGTCGGTCGCATCTCCGCGCATATCGACACGCTGGCGCTGTCGATGGACGCGGCGCAGGGCTTCGGGCCCGGAGTCGGCTTCTGGGGGCTGATGGACGCGGAGGACGAGGGCGTGTTCACCGCGCTACTCGCGCGCGCGGAGGGCTGGCTGCGCAAGGAAGGGATGAGCCGTGCGCTCGGCCCCGTGTCGCAGTCGATCTGGGAAGAGCCGGGGCTGCTGGTCGAGGGACACGACCACCCGCCGACGATCATGATGGGTCACGCCAAGCCCGAATATCAGGCGTGGATCGAGCGCGCCGGCTACCTCTGCGAGAAGCGCCTGCTCACCTACGATCTCGACATCACGCAGGAGTTCCCGCCGATCGTCAAGCGGATCATCGCCTCGGGCGAGAAGAACCCACGCATCCGCATTCGCGAAGTGGACAAGCGCAAGTTCAAGCAGGAAGCGGAGATCATCCTCGGCATCCTCAACGACGCGTGGAGCGACAATTGGGGCTTCGTGCCGCTGACCGAGCCCGAGATCGACGATGTCGGTGTCAAGCTCAAGCCGATCGTGTTCAACGACCTGATCCGCATCGCCGAGCTCGACGGCAAGCCGGTCGCGTTCATGATCACGCTCCCCGACCTTAACGAGGCGATCAAGCCGTTGGGCGGCGAGTTGCTCCCGTTCGGTTGGGCCAAGCTGCTGCTGTGGCTCAGAAAACCCCAGGTGCGGACGATGCGCGTGCCGCTGATGGGCGTCGTCAAGGAGCTGCAAGCCTCGCGCATGGCGTCGCAGCTCGCCTTCATGATGATCGAATATATCCGCCGCGCCTCGGTGGAACGCTATGGCGCGAGCCGGGGCGAGATCGGCTGGATTCTGGAGGACAATCAGGGAATGCGCTCGATCGCCGAGACGATCCAGAGCCGGGTGAACAAGGTGTATCAGGTATATGGGAGGGGGCTGTAGGCGAACTTCGATCCCCTGCCCGTTCGTGCTGAGCGAAGTCGAAGCACAGCCACGGGCATCGCGCTTGCCGGTCCTTCGACTTCGCTCAGGACGAAAGGATTCAGGGGGCCCCTAGCGGGATCGCACCCTACCGCGCCCTCGGGCCTCCGAACGGCAGCGGCGGCGCGCGGCGGTCGCGGCGGGGGAGCTGCGCTTGGTACGCGTGGCCGCAATGGTCGACGCAATAAGGGAAGCCCGGGTTCACCTTCTCACCGCAAAAGTGGAAGTCGGGCTCGCCGGGGTGTCCCAGCGGCCATTTGCAGATCTTGTCGTTGAGGTCGAGCAGTCCGGTCTTGCCCGCAATGTCGGCCGAGGGCTTGGCGGGGACGAGCCGACGCGGCGGCGCGGGCGCGATCGGCGGCTGCTGCTCGCCGGGCGCCTGGCGAAGGAAACCGCCCGGGCCGACCGAGCGTAGCACCGGCTCGCGCGCCGGCATCGCCTGAGTGGTGACCGGTGCGGGAACGTCCTCCTCGTCCGCTTCCTCCGTATCGGCCACGATTTCGGGCTCGATTTCCGGTTCGGGCTCTGGCTCTGCCATCACCGGCTCAGGCTCGGGCGCGGGCGGCGGAGGCGCGGGCTCGTTGGGCTTCACCGGCGAGGGGCGCGCCTGCAGCTCGAGCCGGTGCGCCTTGCCGATCACCGCGTTGCGGCTGACCCCGCCGAGTTCCTCGGC